>JBBRUN010000376.1:0-5770 GCA_038247765.1 Gemmatales bacterium
GCCGACCGAACAGACGATGGAATTCGGGTGCGACGTCGGTCGCGTTCACCCCAGTCGGCAGGTGGGCCAACAATTGATCCGCGCAGAGATCCATGCTGGGCCAACCTTCGACGCGGAAATCGCGGACGACGGCGAGATTCAGCGTCACTGTGGCTTCCGGATGAGCAAGTGCACACAAAATACTGCCAACGCGGCGGCGCGGTAAGACAAGATTGCCGCGGTGACGTCGGTCGCTAGCATCAGACGGACGACCGCCTCCCGAGGAACGGACATGACCAGTAACACTCCCAAGAGCACCGCCAAGTCGACGTGGCGTCTCTGATCTTTCAACCTGAGCAAATACGGAGCTGTCAAGGCCAGCATGACCAATTCGTACCCATGCGCTTGGGCTGTGAAGAGGCCCCAAGCCACAGATGCGGCCAAAATCCACTGCGAATTCGGGCTTTCTAAGCGCCGTATTCGCAGTGCCCACAAAACACCGAGGGATATCGAGAACCCAGCGAGGACGCCGATGGAACCGAACTCTATCAGCGGCCCCCCCACCGAGGCGAGCAACCTGTTCCAACCGACGATCTGATCGTTCTCGATTCGGTTGAAACCGATCGCTTTGTGGGAATCGCCGAGGAAATCGACATATCCCAAGCTCACAGAAACCGGATCCCCGATCAAGAAGCATCCGGCAATCCAAGCAATCGACATGGTCACCGCGATCCCCATGCCACGGCGCCACCCGCCGATGAACCACGCAGCCGCGAGCAATGGTAGTGCAAGATGAGGTTTGATTGCGACTGATGCCCACAGCAGTGTACCCAGTCGGGGGCGACCACACTCGAAAGCCCTCTGAGCCAGCGCTATGCAGGCGCAAATAAAGAGCGGTGTTTGGCCGAGTGCGATCGCACGCTGTACGAGTGGGCAGAGCAAAATGGTTGCTGCGACGAACCCCCAACCGGGTCTATTGCTAAGGGTTCGGCCGAACGAATGAGCAAGCGATCCGCATATGACCGCGCACGAGATCGACAGCAATATCCAGGCGCGATCGGCTATCTGCCACGATACAGTGGCGAAAGGCGCAAGGATGACAAACGAAGTAGGCGGTAGGAAGAAGCCGCAACTGAATCCACCGGGCTGAATTTTCAGCCTTCGTTCGACGGTGTTTTGAATCGGCCCTATGTGGTATGGAGAATTCCCGTGCCAAGCCGAATCGACTCCAGCGTGATAGACGCAAAAATCCTGGTGGATTCCTGTGATCGGCGGAAGGTGAAGGGCGACTTGAACGACAACCACAGCCAGCGCCATGCCCGAGAATCCGAAATCCCACAGGCGGTTACGGAAGGCTGGCAAAGTCGTTTTGGGCATGTTTTAATTATCCCGGTCACGCGGTGAGTTCGTCGAAAAATTCCAAATGCATCCGAGCCACTTCGCCCCAGGCATAGCGCCGGCACGACTGCAGGCCCGCAGCGGCCAACTCCGCCCGTCGATCCGGGTTCTCCAAGAGCGTGCCGAGGACTCGCGTCCAAGCGGCCCCGTCCCGCTCGGGGACGACTTCGCCGACTCCGTTCAGGACATTCGGAATCTCGCCGGAGTCGCTGCCGACCACGGGAACTCCGCAGGCCATCCCTTCGATCAACATGCGGCCGAACTGCTCGCGCCACCAGCGCGTCGTCTGGCTCGGCGTCGCCAAAATGTCCATCGCGCACAGGTACGGCGGGACTTGGTCGTGGGTGATGTCGGTGCAAATGCGAACTCGGCCGCCGTGGCGGATCGCCCAATCCCGCAGCAATTTTTCTTGCGGTCCCGCCCCGACGAAAAGAGCCCGCCACGGGGTTCGGACGGCGTCCAAGGCACTCATCAAGAGAGCCGTTCCCTTCTCCGGGACGAATCGCCCGAGAAACCCAACGACCGGCGGACCGGGCTCCGTCCAACCCAGTTTCTGCCGGGTGATAATCCCCGCGTGCGGGTCGGGCCGAAAACGGGCCAGATCGACCCCGAGGGGAATCAAACGGTGCGGGCGATGCGCGTATCCCGGGCGCTTCAGCAACATCTCGGAGACTTTCTCGCCGCTGCAAATCCAACCGGCCGCTCGTTCGACGACGTACTGCTCGAACAAGTTGAACGGGGGTGCGTATCGCTTGTTCAAGCTTTGTGCCGTGCGGAACACGAACCGCGACGACCGCGGCGCCAGCGCGGCCAGTTGTACCCCCGCCACGATGTACGGCTCTTCCCAAGCGTGGACGACATCCCAAGGTTGGCGCATCAACTCGCGCAAGCGCCGCCACCCGTAGGTGAAGATGTGGACTTTCCGAGTCCAATACGCGGGTAGTGCCGTCACGGTGGATTGCTCGCCCTCGGCCGCTGCGAATGTGACCGGGCGGAGGTCGTTGCCGCCGTGGAAATACGATGGAGCCGCGATGTGGACAGTCCATTTCGACCCGGCCCGCGCTTGGATCGCATGGGCGAGTTGCCGGTTCGCGGCGACGGTATACGAATGGCCGATGCTGAGCAAACGGCGGGGAGAAGCCATAAATCCACGGACCTCGTCAAGTCAACTCGTCGAAGAATTCCAAATGTTTGCGGGCGATCACCGGCCATGCGAACTCGGTGCGGGCGCGATCCAAGCCGGCCGCGGCGAGCTGGGCCCGCCGAACGGGGCTTTCCAATACGTCGGCGAGCGCGCTCGTCCAAGCCGCTGGATCCGCTTCGGCCACGACCAATCCCGAAGTGCCGATCACGTGCGGGATTTCTCCCGAATCGGAGCCGATGACCGCGACTCCGCAAGCCATCGCTTCGATCAACATCCGGCCCAGTTGCTCTTTCCATTTCGGCGTCGTCTGGCTCGGGGCGACGAGCGCATCCATGGCGTTCAAGTATTGCGGCACGGCGTCGTGCGGAACCCCGGTCACCAATTGAACCCGGCCATCGGCGAATCGGCCCGCCCAAAGTCGGAGTTCGGCTTCCATCGGTCCGCCGCCGACGAACAGGGCGCGCCAAGGCGTACGGATCGAATCGAGCGCCGCCATCAACATCGGCAGTCCCTTGGCCGCGATGAAGCGCCCGAGATAGCCGATCACGGGTGCCCCCGGTTCCGTCCATCCTAGTGACCGGCGGATCTGGGCGCCCGCCGTCGGGTCGGGGCGGAAGGCGTCGACATCGACGCCGAGTGGGATGACCCGGTGGGGTTTGGCAGCGTAGCCGCACCGATCCGCCAACGCTGCCTCTACCGTGTGGCCCGCGGCCAGCCAACCGGCGGAACGGGCCAAGCTCGACTGCTCGATCCAGTTGAAAGGCGGCCAATACCGCTTCGAGATGTTTTGGAAGGTGTAGTAGACCAGACGCCGCCGGCCGGCCCACCGGGCAATTTGCCCCCCGGCCACGATGTACGGTTCTTCCCAACAGTGAATGAGATCCCACGGTTCCGCGAACAACCGGCGGAGCGAGCGACCGTAAGCCATGACGTGCGGTCGACGCGTGAGATACGCTCGAACCGAGACGAGTCGATTCGCCTCATTTGGAAAGGCTTCGAGTGAGATCGGCCGGAGATCACCGTGTATGAATTCCGGCGCCACGGCCGTGACTTCCCATTTCCCGGCCCCGGCGCGGGCCAACTCGTGGGGCAGTCGTCGGTTCAATCCGACCACGTACGAATGCCCGATGGTCAACAGTCGCCGCGGTCGGGTCACCGTTCCCCCCGCAATTTGGCGATGGTGTGCTCGATGGCGAAAGTGTCGCGATAGAGCTCGCCCGCCCGGCGCCCCAATTCCGCCCGTGCAGCCGGGTCGCTGAGGAGCCGTGCGGCCAATCGACCGATGGCCACCGGGTCGGGAGTCGCCGTCGCCGCGACGGCTCCATTCGCCCAGAGCGGCTCGCTCAACTGACCCAAGTTGGTGACCACCGGCAAACCATTTGCCAGCCCGGCCATCGCGCTCGTTCGGCGTGAACTGATACCGTCCGGAAACGGTTGGATGAGAAGCTCGCAAGCGCGGAGGTACTCCGAAACCCTATTCGCAGGTAAGGCTCCGGTCGAAATCATTCGACCGATCCACTCCGGGTGCCGCAATTCGAATCGCCCGAGAAATTCACGCGATCCTCGTCCCATCAATAACACCGCGAAGCCCGGTACCCGATTGAGAAATTCGACAAGCGCCGGATCGAGCATCGGTGCGATCACAGCCCCGAATGTTCCGAAGTGCCCGATCACGGGGCCGAACTGCCGTCGCACTTCCGCCCCGGCATCCGGGTGCGGATTCACGTCGAATGTACAGGGCACCGGCGCCCACTCGGCGTACACCATGCGCGGGCAGTATCGTTTCAAGACATCGCCCCAAGCCGGGATCGAGACGAACACGCGCTCCGCGGCTCCACCGACGAGTTGCGCCATCAATCGTGTGACGCCGCCCAACAGGGCGTGCCTCAACGGTCGCCAAGAAAACGGGAAGGTGACTTCGTGGAACATCACCGATACCGGCGCGATCCGCCGGGCGCGGGTCGCGAGCCAGATCGCGAATTGCAGATTCATCGCCTTCCAGCCGAAGGCGTGCGGCACGTATTGAACCAAGATGCGATCCGGCTTGTCCGCCGCCAGCCAATGGTCGAGCCGGGCGAGCGAACGCGTCCCGAATCGGCCCGGCAAACGCCGGACGGAGATACCGGTATCGTCCACCTCGGCGCCTTCAGACAACGGCGGAGCGTATACGCGGACGCTATCGCCGGCATCGGCGAGGCCCCGCGCCACGAGGCGAGTGTAGTCGCTGACGCCCCCCGATTGCGGCGGATACTCCCCGGTGAGAATGGCCCACCGGGTCATCGGCCAAGCAATCGGCCACGCAGTTCGGCCTGGTCGCCGGCCGGAAGAATCGTGATCCATGCGAGGACGAGGTACGCCACGCTGCCAAAACCGATAAACGCCAGCAATATCACCCAGCGTGCCCAAACCGAGATCGACAATTCGTGGAGCGGTACATAGATGGCGAATCCATACACCGCTGCGGCCGAAGGAATACCGACCATTGCTGGCCCTGCTACTGCTCGAATCAATGGGCGTAAAGGTGTTTGGAATTCCCGCCGGAGCAACAGCGGCAACCAAGGCAACCATATCAATACCATGCTGATGGCCGAACCGAGTGCCGGCCCAACCGGCCCGATATGAATCGCTCCGGCGATGCTGATGGCGATGTTCAAAGGGATGCCGACGATGTAAATCGGCAGGACGAGACGCACGCGTCCGGTCGTCATCAACGGCCAACCCCATAACGCCGTGATGGTATGGACCCAGACGTATGCTGCCGTCGATGCCACGAGCCAATCGCCACCGAATCGGCTGTCTCCGACCCAGAGGGTCACAAATGGCCGTGTGGCCGCGGCCAACGGGACGATCATTGCGAAGCCGAGGACGCCGGTCAACCTCGTGAGTTGCGTCAGCCGGCGGTTGAAGAGTTCGGTCTTCCCTTGATGGTGCAACTCGGCGAGGGCGGCCCACGAAGAGGAGCCGAGGGCCATGACTTGCGAATCGGCCAACAGGAGCAAGCGCTGGGTGAGTGCGAAAGCGACAACCGAAGTCGGCCCGAGGGTCATCCCGACGATGATAGAATCGGAATGGAGTCCGATGCGGCCGAGTAGGTTGTAAGCGAACATAGCGCCGCTGAACGCGGTTGGCAGAGCGACCGCGGGCGCAGAGCGGGAGAGAATCTCTGGAAAGCGCCGGAGTCCGTCTCGAGCTAAGAGTAGCGAGCCCACTCCACCCCCGGCCGCCACAGCGAAAAATTGACCCGGCAAA
>JBBRUN010000377.1:0-5740 GCA_038247765.1 Gemmatales bacterium
ACTTTGTCCCACTCGGTACGCAGGTATTGATCCTGCTTCACCGGCTTCAACCCTGCGGGGTTCGGATACTGCAGGTACTGCAGCACCCAGAGGCGGCCGCGGTTGTCGAAGCTCATGCTCAGCGGTTGGCGGATCATCGGTTCCGTGGCTACGGCGCGCACCGAGAAACCCTCGGGCAGGGTCATGCGTTTGACGGCTTGCTCGGGGGTGAACCCTTGGGCCGGCAGGGGCGAAGCGAGGAGGGCAACGGCGAACAAAGAGAGGAGGCGGGGCATCGGGGAGGCTCCGGGCAGGCGGATGACTGTTGAAGAATGAAGCAATTCCTTCGGCAATGCAAGCGCGGAGAGCGATTGTTTCGCGTCGGATACCATGGTAAGCTAAAATTTATCCCATGAGGAATTGCGATGCTACTCGAAGGAACCGTTCACAACGGCTCAATCGTCCTCGACGAGTTCTGCACGTTACCGGACGGTGCGCGGGTCGAAGTGATTTTGAAAGCCGAACCGAAATCGACCGTCGGCGACCGGCTCCTCGCTTTGGCCGGCCTCATCGACGACGGCCCGGATGACTTGGCCGAGCAGCACGACCACTATTTGCACGGAACGCCGAAGCGATGAAGACACTCTTCGCGGACACTTTTTATTTCCTCGCACTTTTGAATCGGGCGGATCGCCAGCACGCCCGAGCCAAGCTCTACAGCGCCGGCCTCGGCGTCAAGATCCTCACGACGGCTTGGGCACTGACCGAACTCGGCGATGCGATGTGTTCCGTGCGATCGCGATCCGGTTTCGGCACGGTGTTGGACGTGATCTCCACGGATCCGGACATCGAGATTTGTCCCGCCGACGAAGCGACTTGGCAGGCCGGGGTAACACTCTACCGCGCCCGCCCCGACAAGGAATGGTCGCTGACCGATTGCATTTCGTTCGCCGTCATGCAACAACGGAACCTCTCTGAAGCCCTCACCGGCGACCACCACTTCGAACAAGCGGGCTTTGCGGCCGTGCTGAAGTGACACGTCGCTCCAATCGAGTAGTCCATGAATCGATTCCTCCTCTCCGCTTGGTTCGTCCTCGTCGCGTTGACAACGGTGGCTCCCGCCGCGGAGCCGTTGCCGAACACCAAGCCCCTCACCGAAGACGGCGACCTTGCGGCGAAGATGGTCGCGGGCATCCACAAGTATTTGGACCGGGAGTTGAAGGCCGCCCCGGCGAAGCGCGACGAATTGTGGAAGGCGAACGCGAAAGAACCCCTCGCGGCCAAGCGCGAGCGGCTGAAGAAAATCCTCGGCGTCGTCGATGAGCTCGAGCCCAGCCGCATCGAAAAGTACGCTCCCTACCAGGGCTCGGATCACATTTGCGATATCGACAAATGCCGTATCAGTCGGATCAAGTGGTCGGTGCTTCCGAACGTCATGGCGGAAGGGTTGTTCATCCGGGGAGCCGGGGGGGTTCGGACCGCGCTGGTGATCGCGATCCCGCACGGCGGTCAAAAACCCGGAGCGTTGGCGGGCTTGGAGGGCGACTCGAAAGACGAGTTCGCATTGGCACTGGCTCGGAATGGCTGCGATGTTTACATCCCCACCGCGATCGACCGAACCGATCTGCACTCCGCGAACCCGCACCACAAACGGGCCACAAACCTTCCGCATACCGAATTCATCCACCGCATGGCCTACGAAATGGGACGGACGCAGATCGGCTACGAAGTGCAAGCCGTCCTCGCCGTGGTCGCCTCTTTTGGCGAACTGCCGGAAGATCTCCCGATATGCGTCGTCGGCCACGGCGATGGCGCCCGGGTGGCGCTGTATGCCGCAGCGCTGAATCCGCGGATTGCGATCTGCCAAGTCTCGGGTGCGTTCGGTCCGTCGGAAGGGATCTGGACTCAACCGCTCGACCGCAATTTGTGGGGTGTGTCCAAAGAGTTCGGCGATGCCGAGATCGCTTCCATGATCGCGCCGCGAAAGCTCATCGTCGATCCGATGTCCGGCCCGAAGTGGAACGGACCCCCGCTCGGCAAGACCGGCCGCAGTGGCGCGGCACCGGGTACGCTGACCGCGGCGCCGATCAAGGATGTGCAAGCCGAGTTCGAGAAGCTCAAAAAGCGAGCCGGCGATTCGGTGAAATTGATACCGGAAGTAGGGGATTCGGTAAGGATCGACCCATTCCTCGCCGAGCGCGGCGTCAAAATCAAGCCCGAAGTGGGCCCTAATGCGAGAGTGTTGCATATCGTCGGCGATGAATTCCGTGAGACCGCGGGCATCGTGCAAAAACGGCTCGTCAACCAACGAGTCGCCCATGTGCAGAAGCTCTGGCGCGATTCGGACGCCGTCCGCAAAGACTTCTGGAAGAAGGCCGACGCCACCACCCCCGAAGCGTGGGAGAAAAGCTGCGATTGGTACCGCGAATACTTCCACAGCGAAGTCATCGGCAAGCTGCCGGAGCCGAAGATCCCCCTGAACCCGCGATCCCGACAGGTCTACGACGAGAAGGAATTCACCGGCTACGAAGTGGTGCTCGACGTCTACGACGACGTCTTCGCCCAAGGTATTTTACTTCTGCCGAAGGGATTGAAGGATAACGAAAAGCGACCGGTGATCGTCTGCCAACACGGCCTCGAAGGCACGCCCCGTCACTGCATCGATCCCGAGAAGTCGCCGACGTACTTCGAGTTCGCGCGCAAGCTCGTCGCGCAGGGGTACATCGTCTACTGCCCGCAGAACCCGTACTACGGCCAGAACGACTTCCGCCAGCTCCAGCGCAAGGCCAACCCTCTCAAACTCAGTTTGTTCAGCTTCATCATCCGCCAGCATCAGCGCACGCTCGATTGGGTCGAGACACTGCCGAACGTGGACAAATCGAAGATCGGCTTCTACGGCCTCAGCTATGGCGGCAAGACCGCGATGCGCGTCCCGGCCGTGGAGAAACGCTACTGCCTCAGCATTTGCAGCGGCGATTTCAACGAGTGGATCGGCAAAAACGTCAGCGTCGATTTGGACCGAAGCTACATGTGGACGGGCGAATACGAGATGTACGAGTTCGATTTGGGGAACACCTTCAACTACGCCGAGATGGCCTACCTCATCGCCCCACGGCCGTTCATGGTCGAACGCGGCCACGACGACGGCGTCGGCACCGACGAGATGGTGGCGAGCGAGTACGCCAAGGTTCGCTACCTCTACGCGAACCGCTTGAAGATCCCCGAGCGCACAGCCATCGACTTCCAAGTCGGCGGGCACCGCATTTTTTTGAAGGGTACGATGGACTTCCTCGAAACGCACCTCGGAAAACCACCACGCTAATCCGGAGAAACACAGTGCTTCCATTTATTCTGCTGGCAGTGGTCACCGGCGCCGACCCCAAGCCGGTCGACACCCCCGGCGATGTGGCCATTCAGAAGTACCTCCGCGCGGAAGTGGCCGCGCTCGACAAGAACTTTATGGACGGTGCCAAAACCAAAGTGGAATGGGCGGCGAAGCGGCCGAAGCTGAAAGAGCAGATGTTCGACATGCTCGGCCTGTCGCCGCGGCCGGAGAAGGCCGACATGCAAGCCACCGTCACTGGAACGATCGACGTGAACGATGTCAGTATCGAAAAAATCCACTTCCAGAGTCGGCCGGGACTGTACGTCACGGGGAACCTCTATCGACCGCGCGTGATCGCGGAAGACAAGAAACACCCGGCGATCCTCTACCTCTGCGGGCATTCCAACCAAGGCCGCGACGGAAACAAGGCGGCGTATCAGCACCACGGGATGTGGTTCGCGAGCAACGGCTACGTCTGCTTCGTGATCGACACGCTGCAACTCGGCGAAGTCGCGGGCAAGCATCACGGCACCTACAACCTCGGGCGCTGGTGGTGGCACAGCCGCGGATACACGCCCGCCGGGGTGGAGTGCTGGAACGGCATCCGCGCCATCGACTACCTCGTCACCCGGCCGGATGTCGATGCGGAGAAGATCGGGGTGACGGGCCGCTCCGGCGGCGGGGCGACGACCGTCTGGCTGGCCGCGACCGACGACCGGGTGAAAGTGGCGGTCCCCGTCAGCGGCATGAGCGACCTCGGCGACTACGTCGGCGAGCGCGCCATCAACGGCCACTGCGACTGCATGTTCGCCTACAACCCGTACCGCTGGGAGTGGACGACAATCCTCGCACTGTTCGCACCGAAGCCGCTGATGTTCGCCAACGGCGACGCCGACCCAATCTTCCCGATGCCCGGCAACCGCCGCATCGCCGAACGGATGCGCAAGTGCTACGAACTGCTCGGAGCGAAGGATCTGTTCGAAGAAGTGGTGGACGAGAACAACAAGCACGACGATACGCCGGCGCTGCGGAAGGCGAGCTTTCGCTTCTTCAACACCCACTTGAAAGGCGACCCGAAAGCGAAAGTCGAGGACACCGCGTTCGCCAAGATCGCCGGCAAAGAGCTGCGGGTGTTCCCCGATGACAAAGACTTGCCGAAGGATGCAATCAACGCGAAGGCGGACGAGACGTTCGTCCCGCTGGCCGATGTGAAGCTACCGGTGAAGCCGGAGGAGTTCGCGGCGTGGAAGGCGGGATTGGTGAAGGAGTTGAAGGAGAAGTGTTTTCGGGGATGGCCGGAGAAGATTCCGGCGTCGAAAATGGCGGATGAATACTTGAAATGCGACGACGGGTTTGAAACGCGCCGATCCATTCACAATCTGAAAATACGTCCCGAACAGCGACCGGCGGGAACACCGTGGCTGGTCGTCGTACTGAACTCGAAAGACGATTCCTTCCGCACGGCGGTGACTTTCGCCGTCGGGAATGAGCCGTATGCCATTTGCTTGGCCACCCGGGGAATCGGGCCGACCGCGTGGACGAGTACCAATCCGCCGAACACCGTGGAACGCTCGCTCGCATTGCTCGGAACCACGGCCGACGCCGGTCGAGTGCGAGATATATGCGGCTATTTGGCCAATTTGCCCAAAACGCAAAAGGTTCGCCTCGCGGGGAAAGGGCTAGCCGGAATCCTCGCCGCGTACGCCGCACTGCTTATGCCAGAAAAAGTCGAAGCGGTCATCGTCGAGAGTCCGCCCACGACCCACGACGATGGCCCCTATTTCCTCGGCGTCCGCCGGGTGCTCGACATACCCGATGCGCTCGGATTGCTCGCCGGTGACACCGCGTTGACACTCACGGGCAAGAGCGCCCAAGACAAAGCCTTCGACAAAACCGAAGCGATCTTCCAACTCGCCGGGGCGAAGGGAAAATTCAAACGCGAGTGACGGGACGGGTCAATGCCCCGGCAATAAAAGCTCGATCCCGTATTTCGGGGCAATCTCGATCAGCTTCTCGATCTCCCCCTTCGCCGGCGGCGGGGCACTCGTGCTCCCCGCTTCGACCGAGGTCCCGATCTCGAAGAACATTTCCTCCAGACCCGCGGGCGCGATCGTCAGCAGCATCCGCGCGGGGCAATCCGATTCGTTCTTGAACGAGTGCGGCATTCCGATGGGGATGTTCACGAACATCCCGGCAGTAGCCACTGTACGCGCTTCCCCGTGACGGAATGTGATCTCGCCTTCGAGGATGTAGAAGCTCTCCTCTTCCCGGCTGTGGATGTGCGGCGGCGGGCCACCGCCGGGCGGCACGAACGCTTCCCACATGGCGTACTTACCGTCGGTGTCGGCCGCAGTCGCCAAGAAGCGGTAGACGTCGCCGACGACGGCGATCGTGCGGCCTTCGGTCGCGGTGCGCAAGGTGGTCACTCGGCTCATG
>JBBRUN010000378.1:0-5726 GCA_038247765.1 Gemmatales bacterium
TCGCCCTCCTCGGCGACACCACCTTCGACATCTACCTCAACGATGCGGCCTATTGGAAGAACGTCCCCGCGAAGGTGTGGGACTACACCCTCGGCGGCTACCAAGTGCTAAAGAAGTGGCTCAGCTACCGCGAAGCGGCCCTGCTCGGCCGGGCGCTGACGGTCGCCGAAGTCGATTACTTCAAAGAAGTCGTCCGACGCATCGCGGCCATCCGATTGCTCGCCCCGGAGCTCGATGCGAACTACGCCGCCGTGAAGGCCGACATATTCGATTGGGCGGGAGTCGACGCGAAGGCGATGAAATAGTTGCGATCGGTACCCAGAATGCTACTTTGTACTGTGTTGCTGTCGCGCATGGAGAAGGTTCCCCGCATCGAGATGTCCGCCATGTCCTCCCTCAACCCCGCCCTCGACAGCGCCGTGCACAACCTCCAGCAAGACACGCAAGACAATGCGGCGTGGGTCAAACTCGTCAAGCGCTACCAAGGCCGGATCACGGCGTGGTGCCTAAAACAGGGGCTCCAACTCGCGGACGCCGAGAACGTTTCGCAAGAAGTGCTCTACCGACTCACTCGCAAGATCCACATGTACGACCCCAAGAAGGGGCCTTTCCCGACTTGGTTGCGGCGCGTCACGATCCACGTCTGTTCGACCTACCGCCGCAAACAATCGAAGGCCCCATCCGGTTCCGGCGACACCGAACAGATGATGCGCCTGCAAGAAGTGCAAGACGACACGACCGGCTTCTGGGACGGCATCGACGCCGCCGGGGACCGGGAACTGTTGCAATCGGCCTTGGCGTTGGCGCAAGCCAAGGTCACCAAAGAAGCTTGGACGATCTTCCGCATGGCGGCGCTCGAAAAAGTCGCGGGGCCGGACATCGCCACCCAACTCGGCATCAGCGCCCAGAGCGTTTACAGCACGCGCCACCGCGTGCTGGGGGTCGTGAAAGAAGTCTTGGCGGACTTGCAAAAGGAATAATTCCCATCGGATTTTGCGAATGACTAGCGGCGATCCGTCGTCTACAATTTCCTCTCCAAGATTCGCTTCCCGTTCCATTACCTCCGAGGTTGCTCCATGCGTACTCTGCTATCCGCCGTTTTCCTGCTCGCATTCGCCGGCGCCGGCAACTGCGCCGACGAAAAGAAGGAATTGACCCTCAAAGAACAGATCGCCGAGATCAATAAGGACGTTGAAAAACTGAGCGTCGAACTCAACAAGAAATTCGGCGAGGCGAAGACCCCAGCCGAAAAAACCGAAATCCGCAACGAATTCCTAGCGGCGCGCACTAAGGCCGGCGAAAAAATGATGGCGCTGGCGAAAGAGAACCCCAAAGACGAAGCGGCCTTCGACGCCGTGATGGCCGCCAACACCATGGGCGCCAAAGACGCCGGCGATTTCCTGGTGGCCAACTTTGCGGACGACGTGCGCATCGTCAAAGTGATCCCGCAACTCGGCGGCGGCGACAACGGCCCGAAGACGCTCAATCTGCTCGCCGAGAAGTCGAAGAGCAAAGATGTGCAAGGTGCCGCCAAGTTCGCCGCCGTTTCTGCGGAGATCGAAAGCGCCGACTATCCGCGCACCGGTAAACCGCTGCCCGAGAAGGAAGCCGTGATCAAGATCGCTGCGGCCGCCGGGAAACTCGCCGCGATCGTGAAGGAGTACGGCGACATCAAGACCGCCGGCAACGGCCGGCCCGGCGCCGCCTCGCCGACGGTTGCCGAGGCCGCCAAGAAAATCAAGTTCTTCGTCGATAACCTCACCGTCGGCAAGATGGCCCCGGACGCGGAATGCGAGCTGATGGAAGAGGGCAAGAAGGCCAAGCTCAGCGATTATCGGGGCAACGTGGTTGTGCTCGACATCTGGGCCACTTGGTGCGGGCCGTGCATCGCGATGATCCCGCACGAACGCGACATGGTCAAGAAACTCGAAGGCAAGAAGTTCAAGCTCGTGAGCGTCAGCGCCGATGCCAAGAAAGATACGCTGACCGCATTCCTCGAAAAATCGAAAGACACGAAAAACGACATGCCTTGGACGCACTGGTGGGCCGGCAACAAAGGCGGGCTGACCGAAGAATACCAAGTCCGCTTCTACCCCACCGTTTACATCATCGACGGCAAAGGGGTGATCCGCGGCAAACACCTCCGCGGCGACGACCTCGAACAATTCGTCGAGAAACTCCTCGCCGAAGCCAGCCCGAAGTAATTCGTTTGCGTTGGCTCGACGCGCCGGCGAGGCGTCGGGCCGACCGATCCGGATTCCTGCAATCGGAACAACTTACCGCCGCGCCCCGGAAAAGAACCCACTTCTTTCGGTCTCGTTGGAGTTCCGTTTTCCCTCCTGCCGATGAATGAGGTATGTCATTCGGTTTCGGCCGAACGCCGACTAGGAGGGTTCCCCATGCGTCCGCACCAACTCAAAGTGTTCCGCGCCCACGGCGACAGTCCGAGCGACCTATTCGATTCCGAACCGCTCGATCCGAACGTCCGCGTCCGTTTGGGCGATCTGTTGCCCCTCGTCGCCATGGCCCAGAAATTGAACTTCATCTGGTTGAAAGATTTCCTCGACGACGAAGTCGCCATCAGCGAAGACCTGCACCAAGTGCTGCAATCGTTCCGCAGTTGCCGCCCTTCGGCGTCGTGATTGTCATTCGACCAGCGGCAACCATTCGGTCACGTCGAAGCGCGAGTGCGGATTGTTGATCGGGTTCGCCGCGGCTTCTTCGTAGGCGTCGAAGCACGGATCGATCATGCGGTAGAGGTCGGCCGTGCGGAGGCCGCTTTGCTCCCGGCAGAACAAGAGGTCGGTTCCCGGACCCGCCACGGGCACGGGGAGCGCCGCCGGCAGTACGCCCTTCACCACTTTCGCGTAGGCCCTGCCCGCTTCGGTATCCGGGTGCAGCAAGAAGAGTCGCTCTTCCTCGGCGGGGCCACCGGTCAGTGGGACCGCCGCGCGGATGTAGCTGAGCACGCGCCGTTTCATCTCGGCATCGTCGCCGCGGGCAGCGGAGTGTTCCACCGCCGTCACGTCTTCGGTCGGTAGCAATTCGGACAAGTACGCCGTCGCTTGATCGATCAGCGGATTCGCCAGCTGGTGCGCGAGGTCGGTGGTGCCGGTGCAAATCTGCACGAGGCCGCCGCGCGGTTCGACGACCATCTTGCTGAGCAGTTCTTCGAGCCCGCGTACTTTCTGGGCCGGGATCGCCTCGAGCAATTCGGCGGCGGAGCGATCGAGGTGATCCTCGCCGTGGGGCAGAACCACCCGCATGGTATTGGAACCTTGGAGAGTCGTTTGGTGTATTTCCTCGGCGGAGGCGCGTTGGTTGTGCCCGGAACCGCCGGCCAAGATGATCGGCGCTTCCATGAATTCGGACAACTGCCCGAGGCGATCGCGGGCCGTGGCCAAGTCGCGTTTCATTTCGTCGAATCGGGAGTAGATACGCCGGTAGAACTGGATGGCCGCGTAGGTGAGGTCTTCGAGCACCCGCGTATCGACGAAGTCTTGAATCCGCTCCACGAGGCTGCGGACCGACTTGGCCGCGCGGTTCCCGAAGAAGCTGAACCCGCCGCCGCCGGCTTGGCACGATTCCAGCGACGACTGCACAGAAACCTTGGCGTGCTCCCGTTTCTGCCCAAGCTTCTGGAGTTGGTCTTCCATCGAGGCGATGGCGCCGCCGGAGGTTTCGAGGAGTTTGGCGACGACGATCTCGGCCGACGCCAGCCGGGGACCGGGGAGGTCTTCGAGGCTGCGGATGCGTTCGGTGAGTTCGTTGTCCCAAGCTTCGACGGCGCGGCGCAGGCCGGTATCGAGGGTCTTGCTCAAGCGGCCGCGGCGGAATGCGGAATCGCTCTCGCCGGTCGGTTCCATCCCGAGCCAGTCGCGGGCCTGATCCCAAGCCGCGACGCCCCAAGTCACGGGGTCGCCGCGCTTCTGCCCGGCCTCGGCTTGTTGGACGACTTCGCGCATCCATTGGGCGAGCCGTTCGAGCGGGTCGCCGTCGGCCCGCGTCGCCGATTCCGTCACGATGAATTTCTTCACCGGCTCCGGTGTCAATCGGTTGTCATTCAAGATGCCGTCGAGGATTTGCTCGCCGGCCGGGGAGAGTTGCGGCACGCCTTGGGCCCAGCCGCGCACGATGTCGGTGGCGATTTGCCGAGCGGCGGAGCGGAGCAGCAAGCCGCGCGGATACCAAACGCCGAAGGTGCCGAAACCGCGGAATGGCGTGCGTCCCAGGGGCGGCGGTATTCGGCGGACCCGTTCGAGCCCGTGGCCGAGCGGCGTGGTGAGGTCGTACGAAACGTACCCGGCCAAGTGGGCGACGCAATCGCGGAAGGCTTCGGGCGTGCGGGCCGCCATCGGTAGCAAGTAGGTCGCGGTGAAGGGCAAGCCGCGCCCTTCGATGACGGGACCTTCGGGGCCGCCGTACTGCGCGGTGAAGTTCACATCCGGGTCGGCGTAGTGGTTCAGCTCCGTGAGCGTCGCGAAGATATTGGCGAGTTCATCCGGCGGCGAAGTCGGATCCTCCGGCGCCCCGGTCAGCACGAAGCAGGAGACGGTCGCATCGGGCAGGCCCATCTTCTCCAAGGATCGCCGCACGGCGTAACCGAGATCCATGACGCTGCCGCTGGTGCCGCCGCTGGCGCTCACGAAGAGGTAAACGGACGGGCTTTTGCCGCGCACGGCCAACCCGGACGCGTCGGCCGACTGGTTCAACGTTTCCGGGTGCGTGCAGGTGCCGATTTCGTTGCGCAGGCGCGTCATGAAGCGCAAGTAGTGATCGCAGAATGACAGCCGGCCGAGGGAGCGCGAGCCTTCGACCCGCAGGGATCGCGGGATCGCGTGGAGCTTTTCGCGCGGTAGCCACTCCATCAATTGATCGAGCTGCCGGCGGCGGTAGTTCGTCACCGGTTGCAGCGGCGTCAGGAAAATATGCTCGGAGTGCAGGGCGATGTCCGGCGGCGCCGACAGCGCTTTATCCGGGGCGTCCGGATCGGGATCGAGGTAGATGAAGCGCAGGCAAGGCACGTGCGACAGTTGCCCGACGCGGTCGAGCAACCGGCAGCGGACTTGTTGGAGCGCCCGCCGACCGAAGCTGCCGACGCCGATGAGAATCGCCGGGCGGAGGACGCCATCCTCGCTGCCGAAGGCCATTTTGGCGAGGTCGTCGATCTCGCGGAGCAGGCTTGCCGGGAGCTTCTGCGAGATCGTCCGACCCAACGGCGGCGGGGTCACGGCGGAGCGATCCGCTTCGAAGAAGGCCGCGCTCGTTTGGCCGGGGCGCGTTGTCCGCGTGATGGGGATCGACGTGCTGGCGGCGTTGTCCACCCGGCCGGTCAAAGCTTTGACGAAAGCCAAGTTGCTCGGGAAACGCTCGTCGGCATTTTTGGCCAAGGCCTTCGCCACCGCGGCGCGATCCTGCTCCGGGAGCGCGCTCAAATCCGGCGCCTCGGTCATGTGCTGCATCGCCAGTTGGCGAATGTTTTTCCCATTGAAGGGCTTGTGCCCCGTCAGCAGTTCGACGAAGACGATCGCGAGGCTGTATTGATCCGAGTGCTTCGACACCTTGTTGGCGAAGGTCTCCGGCGCGGCGTAGACCGGGGAGATTCCGCCCATCATCCCGGCGTTCGACTGCTTTGCCAGATCGCGAACGAGACCGAAGTCGGCGACCTTCACGCGGTCGGCGATGACGAACAGGTTCTTCGGTTTGATGTCGAGGTGCTGGAGCGA
>JBBRUN010000379.1:0-5675 GCA_038247765.1 Gemmatales bacterium
AGGCGATGTCCGACTTGTACCTCACGATCCTCCAGCAGTTGGGTTGCCCGGTGAAATCGTTCAAAGAGAGCGCCGGCCCGCTCGCGGAATTGCTGGCGTGACAGGAGCCCCGATGGAAGCGAACTGGACGCGGGGCGAAATGGCGGGTGCGGCGGTCGATTGGTTCGACCCGCCGGCGAAGCCGCGTTTCGCTCTGCTGTATCTGCACCCCGTCGGTCAAGAATCGCCCGCGGACAACGCGGTCTTCCGCGCGGAACTCCGTCGGCACAACTTGGCTTGCTGCGCTCCGCAAGGCGGCGAAAATTGGTGGACGGACCGCGCGCAGTTGTTGGGTCTCCATTCCGAGATGCGGGCGCGGTGGGATCTTTCCTCCAAAGCCATCGCGGTCGCCGGCATCAGCATGGGGGGGCAAGGTGCACTCCGACTCGCATTTGAAAACCCTGAGACTTTCAACGTCGCCGCCGGCATCGCCAGTGCCATCGACTACCACGATTTATTTGGCTGCGGCACGCCGCTCGATTCGCTCTACCGTTCGCGCGAAGCCTGTCGGCAAGACACGGCGACTTTGCAAATCCGCCCGGATCGATACCCGAAACGAATCTGGTTCGCCTGCGATCCGACCGATGCGGCGTGGTTCCGGGGGAACGACCGCCTCGACGAAAAACTGAGTGCGATGGGCATCCCGCACACGGCCGATTTGACGACCGAAGCGGGCGGTCATTCCTGGGAATACTTCGAAGCGATGGCCGCGCCGATGCTGCAATTCGCGGTGGAGTCGCTCGCTGCGGATTCGCGACGCCTGTTGTAAGCGCAAGCTTCGCTAGCGGTTTTCGGCCCGGCGGCTAAAATGGTGACACCGCAGTGCCGTACGGAGTCGCCCGATGAAAGAGTTGCCCAGCCTCGTCGAGTACGGCGCGGCCATCGATGCGAACAGCATGGTGGCCCCGGCCGATACCGCCGAATTCGAATTGGAACCGGATCACCCCGGATTGGGGGATGATGCTTACTTCGCGCGCCGGAAGTTCCTTTTCGACATCACCCGAGAGTGCCGCTTGGCGAAACAACCGCCGCCGTGGATCGAATACACCGACGAAGAGACGCGCATTTGGCGGGAGGTTTCACCGCAGCTCGACGAACTTCACATCAAGCACGCCAGCGAAATCTACTTGAAGGCGAAGCGCGAACTGGCCGTCACCGAAGACGCGATCCCGCAATTGCGAACCCTCAGCGAGAGGGTTCATCGCGAAACGAATATGCACCTCGTCCCGGCCGAGGGGGCCTTGCCCTACCGCACCTTCTACGAGGCCATCGCCCAACGCGGCTTCCCCGTGACGCAGTTTCTCCGGCACGGTTCGCACCCGGAATTCACGCCCGAGCCGGACATGATCCACGACTGCTTGGGGCACGTCCCACCGCTGATGAACCGCGACTACGCCGAGCTGTTGACCCTGATCGGGAAAGCCGCCGCGACGACACCCAACGGCGAACACGTGCTGATGCTCAAACGCTTCAGTTGGTTCAGCATCGAGTTCGGGTTGATCGAAGAACAGGGCGAAGTCAAAGTCTTCGGCGCCGGCATCTTGTCGAGCTTCGGCGAAATCCCGCACTCGCTCTTCAGTCCGACTGCCCGCCGGCGACCGTTCGTGACCGACGATGTCATCCGTCAAGATTATGACCCCTCCCACATGCAGGTCGATTTCTTCATCGCCCCGAGCTTCGGCTTCCTGCGCAGCGAGCTGGAAGCGCTGGTGAAGCGATTGGGGATTGAAGTATGATAAAAGCACCACAGGGAGTGCGTTCGATGGAAACGATCAGCCTGACTTTGCCCGCGGAGATATTGGGCCGCTTGCGCGAGCAAGTGGCGCGCGGCGTGTTCCCGAGTGAGACTCACGCCGTCCACGAAGCGATTCGCCAGATGGAGGAACGGGAATACTACGACAAGCTGCGGATCTTGAGGGAGGAACTTTCGATCGCATTGGCACAACTCGAACGAGGTGAGGGGGTCGAATTCACTCCCGACTTGATCCGCGAGATGAACGACGAGTTGGACCGCGACCAATGAACTCGCGTAACGCCATCTTGTCGGCGATTGCCTTGTCAAGGCTAAACGAGATCGGGCGATACACCCAGCAAAACTTCGGACGAGCGCAGCGGATGAAATACATGGACGGGTTGTACCAAGCCATCGAGGAACTGCGTCAACGCCCAAGCCTCGGACGAAACTTTCCCGGGTTCGAGTCGGCTTTCCTCCGATATCGAGTCGGTAGCCACTTCATCTATTTCCAGTTCGACGAATCCGAGTTGTCCGTGCTTTCGGTGTTGCACGTCAGCATGGATCCCTCTTTGCACCTCGAGCCAAAAACATGAACGACTTCCCCCTCCGTAAGATCGACCACATCCGCTTCTTCGTCGGCAACGCCCGGCAGAGCGCATTCTTTTACCGCAACGCTTTCGGATTTGAAGTGGTCGCCTATGCGGGGCTCGAGACCCGCGTGAAGCACGAAGCGGGTTACGTCCTCCGACAGGGCGAAATCACTTTCGTACTGACTTCGCCATTGAGCGCGGCGCACCCCGAGAGCCAGCGACTCGTGACCCACGGCGACGGCGTTATGGACGTCGCCCTCGATGTGCCCGATGTCTCAATCGCTTATGCCGAAGCGGTGAAACGCGGGGCGACGGGAACCCGCGAACCCCAGAAATTGCAAGACGAACACGGCACCTACGAGACCGCCAGCATCCTAGCCTATGGCGACACGACGTACAGTTTCATCAACCGCGACGCGTACAAGGGCATCTTCGCACCGGGGTACAAGTCGTTGGAAGCGGAGCGCTACAACGCCGATACCTCCCGGCCCGTGGGCCTCGCCGCCATCGACCACGTCGTGGCCAATGTCGAAGAAGGAAGGATGAACGATTGGGTCGAATACCACCAGCGCATCCTCGGCTTCACGCAATTGCAGCACTTCGACGACAAAGACATCAGCACCGAATACTCCGCGCTGATGTCGAAGGTCGTGCAGAACGGCACCGGCCGGATCAAGTTCCCGATCAACGAACCGGCCCAAGGCAAGCGGAAGAGCCAGATCGAAGAATACCTGCAGTATTACGGCGGGCCGGGGGTGCAGCACATCGCCTTGATTACGGGGGACATCATCAAGACCGTCTCGGCGATGCGCGACAACGATGTGTCGTTCCTGAGGGTGCCGCAGAGCTACTACGACGCCCTGCCCGCCCGCGTCGGCCCGATCCGTGAGGACCTCGCCAAACTCGCCGAGCTCGGCATCTTGGTGGATAAGGACGACGAAGGCTACATGCTGCAGATCTTCACCAAGCCGGTCGCGGATCGACCGACGCTGTTTTTCGAGGTGATCCAACGCCGCGGCTCGAAGAGCTTCGGAAAGGGGAACTTCAAGGCGCTCTTCGAGGCGATCGAGCGCGAGCAAGACAAGCGCGGTACACTGTGAATAGGAGTACGAACCGATGAGCACCGCGACTGAACCGGCCAAGACACTGTTGACGAGCGATGACCTCTTCGCACTGCGGCCGAGCAAGAAGGTAGACCGCTGGCTTTTCCGAGGGGAACTCAGGGAGAGCAAAGTGACCGAGCGCAATCCGAGCCACAGTGCGACGGTGATCGCAACTGGGGCGACTCTATTCAACTGGATGAGAACATTGCCCCATCCGCGCGGACGAGTGTACGGTGGCGAGGCGTACTTCCGCATTCGGCAAAACCCGGAGACGAACGTCGGGATCGATGTCGCCCTGTCTACGCCCGGCCAAAAAGTCACGACCAAGAAGCGGGCGAGTTTCGTCGACGGACCGCCCGTCCTCGCGGTCGAAGTGCTATCCCCCTACGACAAGGTCAAAGACATCGGCGAGGCCATCGAAGAATACCTCGATTGCGGTGTTGCGCGGGTCTGGATCATCGATCCGTACTCCGAAACGCTCGCCGTGCACCGGATCGGTCACGAGCCGGACTTCTATACGCTTTCGGACGAGTTCACCGGGGATGAAGTCCTCCCCGGATTGACGTTCAAAATCGCCGAATTTTTCGAGTAATCCCGATGCCCGCCCCGTTCCCCATCGCCAGTTTCCGCGATTTCTACGCCTTCGAGCAGCACGTCAAAACCTGCCGGGCGCACCGCGGCTTGGCGATGGTGCCGCAGTGGTACGACATCCCCGTCTTCTACTTCAGTAACCCCGTCGCCATCATCGGCGATGGCGATACCGTGTCCGCTCCGCAAGGTAGCGCGGCCCTCGACTTCGAGCTGGAACTCGCCTGCGTCATCGGCACCGCCGCGCGCGATCTCCCGGCCGATGACAGCGCGATGTCCGTCGTCGCCGGGTTCACGATCCTCAATGACTGGAGCGCCCGCGACATCCAGCGGGCCGAGATGGCCGTCGGTCTCGGGCCGAGCAAGAGCAAAGACTTCGCCACGAGCATCGGCCCGCGGTTGGTACCTTTCGAAGAGTTGAAACCGCACTACCGCGACGGCCGGTTGTATTTGGAAATGACGGCCACCGTGAATGGCAAGGAATACTCGCGCGGCAATGCCGGGAGCATGCACTGGACGTGGCCGCAGATCTTGGCCCATGCCAGCCGGGATACCGAACTCCGCCCCGGCGACGTATTGGGTTCCGGCACCGTGGGCACCGGCTGCATCCTGGAGTTGACTCCCGAAGCCGTGGGAGGCTGGTTGCAACCGGGCGATGTCGTCGAACTCGCCATCGGGCACTTGGGCGCGCTCCGGAATACCGTCGTCGAAAGAAAACGCTAGCGAACAGGACCGCCATGTAGCAACGAATGGCGGAGCGACATGGTGAACTCCGCAAGAGGCTATCCGTCACCACTCGAACCCATCTGACTTTCGAATGACTGCCGAACAAGGCCCATAACATATGGCAGTTCATCGACTGATGACAGCCCGATCTGCACGTCTCCATTGCCTTGGTGCCCGAGATCGGTCACATCGCGACAAAGGCCCTTCGGGTCGTTGATTTCCGAGAAAAGCATGTTGAACGTCAGCAGCAGGCGCTTGGCCTGAGGCTCGACATCGACGAAATTGGTTTCCGACTTGAATGCGATGTACTGTTTGAAAAACTCCTCGGTCACGCAGGGGTCGAGTGCGAGGACTTCTTTGCGGAATGCACCGAAAAGCTGCTGGTGCGAGCCCGTTGATACGCGTGGATGATCGGCGATGGTGACGGATTTGACTCCGACCAATTTCGCCTTCGCTTTTGCATACTCACCGACGTGCAACGGGGGAGCAGTCCACACGGTCAATGCGAGTTCGGTCAGCTTGGCCGCACGCGAACGGATGGCGTCTTCGTTCCAGTGTGCCACTTGTCCCAATCCGGCGTTCAGTTTAAGTGGGCTATGTTTGAAGCCACCCACCATGTTTTGCTTTTCGGAAAAGGGCCTGTCGCTGTATTCCGAGTTGTATTTCGTCAACGTCAGGTTACCGAGAGTGTGCAGCCAATCCTGTTGAACCCGTTGCCAATCGGGACCCAGTTCTCCCTTCCACACCGCAGACAGGTTCGCATTCTGGGGCAAGATATGCTCGATGGTGTATTCTTCGAGTGCGACGAGTTCTTTGCGGCCGTGGTTTTCGAGCCGGCGCAGCCAATATGATTTTCTGGGAATGTTATAGAGGTCACGGGTGGGCAAGTCGCGC
>JBBRUN010000380.1:0-5665 GCA_038247765.1 Gemmatales bacterium
AGTCGCGGATGGAGGTCGCCAGCACCCGCATGCCGAGTCGTGGCGAACGAAAAGGATATCGAGACGGACAGTGACCCCGTGGCCGATGTTGTGAATACGGCCCTGCGTTTATTGGCCGAAGTCGCACGCGCCCAAATCGCGAATCCCGCCGATCACCCTTCGGCGCGGCCTACGGTTTCTTTTCCGTCAGCAACACCCACAGCAGCGGGATCATGATCAGGAGCAGGAATGCCCCCAACCCGCAAGCGATGCCGGAGTAGAGCCGCGTACGACCGGGTCGCAGGACGCCGATGAAGCCCGTAATGAGACTGCCGATGGCCATCGGGACGCCCAAGACTCCGCCGATCCCCCCGTACAGCGGCAGCGACTTCGCGAAGAGCAATCCGGACAGCACGAGCAAAAAGGTCGTGCCAGCGAACGCAAGGGCCATGATCCCGAGCATACCGCTCTCGCGTTCGAGCCCGCGAATTTTCCGATCTTCCCGGCGGTCGTCCCGGAGCTCGCGCCGTTCGACCAATATTTCGCGCCGATCGCGGCGCTCCTCTTCGATGACTTCCTCGGTCTCCGTGAAGTCGAGCGGGTTGTGGGGCATCGGGAACGGCACGGGGATGTAGCGCGGGGCGGCAGGCTGGGCCAAGATTTTCCCGGCGACCTGGAAATGATGCTGGCATTGCTGGCAGACGGCCAAGCGGCCCGGCTCGACGCCCGAGACATTGAGAGTCGTTTGACATTGTGGGCAAGCGAGGATCATCGGTGCTGGTCCGAGCGGGGAGAGTTATCCGTATTGGACGCCGGATCGAACCGATTTCGCAAGGAAAAAATCACTCCGCACTCCGCCAACTCTCAGATGCGTTCGCGGATGTCTGCATTCACCGAGTAGTACGGGCACGAGAGTTTGCCGGCGGCAAAAAGTCCTTTCGCATCGTTTCGAGTTCGGCGGAGTTGCGGCGCTTTGCCGAGGCGATCCCTCAAGAACGCGGGTCTTCCGCTCGATCTTGATCTGAACCTTCGGCAGCGATGCGGCGGTCATCGGGAGCGGTTCCGTTCGAGCCACGGCGGCGTACTGGTATCGGCGGGGATACGAAGCTGGAACCGGGGGGACGCCGACCCAAGACCGGCGGGACGCCGGAAGACTCTAGAGAATTCGGTTACCCCCCGGCTTTGTAACGCATTGACGCTTCGTGATGGAAAGCAGACGGCTGTAACGCAAATCAGTGCGGGTCTACCAAATCTGCTAGTGGTTCCCCAATCGCCTCAGCGAACCTTTGAAGCATCGACAAGCGTGGGTCGGTCGTCTTGTTCAAGAATTGCCAAGCGGACTTTCTGGCAATCGTTGCCGAGTATCCCATAGCCTGCCCTAGTTGGTCTAGGGTCATGCCGGATGCCTCAAAAAGGGCGCGTGCCCGAACCATAACAGCAGAAGTGGTATCCACATGACGAGTCTATCAAAGAATTGACACAGCGTCAAGCGGAGTGTCCCGATAATGCAAAGCAATACCAATATTCCAGCGACATCGACGTAACACAACACAACACGATTTGAATAAGAGACTTGCGTGTGGTGCTTCGAAAATCCTAATCAACCGATCTTGACACGGATTTTTCACCTTGCTAATATTATTAGGCGGTTTTTTAGCACCACGGTGGTGCCCAAAAACGAAATGGATCTTTTGTACCTCCATGAAACCTGTTTTACAAGCACTGTTGTTGGCAGAACACGTGTATGAGGACAAGCGGACGGGCGGGAAAATAATTTGCGGAACTGTCAACAAGCTTCTGCGAACCAAGGGTTCTCCATTTGAGACGAGTAGCGCCCCCGACGGTAAAAGGGTGAAAACCGTGCGTGGGGGCGGTATCGGTTGCCTTTACGTTTACCTCAGTCTCACGGAAGTGCATGACGGTACAGAGCTGAGCCTTCAACTAGTCGATACGGTTGATAATCACGTTCTCATGCACACGGGAATCAACTTTGAAAAGGCCCATCCTTTGGATACGGCCGAAGCAGTTTTAACCTTGCCACCCGTTTCGTTTCTATTTGCGGACGGGCGGCATAATCTTTCCTTGGATGTCGTCTGGAATGGCGAGATCCTAGGAACCCACCGTCTTGTGGTGGAAGATGCCCCAGAACCCCAAGGGGACGAACATGATACCGATGGAAACTGAACGAACGAAGCCAGTCTACAAAGTCGAAAAATGGAATCACGGCGAAGCGTACCGGCTCACCGTGTCCATTTTCAAAGACGAGGGCGACGATGACTATACGGCCATCGCTTTGAATCTCCCCGGCGCTACCGGCTGTGGGGAGACTCACGACGAGGCCGTGGAAAGCCTCAAGGAAAGTGTGTTGGGTCTAATTCGGGCGTACCGAGGACACAACGAAAAGATTCCTTGGGAGCCAGTGTACAACGACGAACTCGTGGATCAAAAGTGTCGCATAAAGAAGGTCATCCTTCTGGATGTCTAAGCTACCCAACACCACTGCTGGTTCTGCAGCCCGCGCTTTTGAGAAGGCGGGCTTTTTGTACGACCGTACCGAAAGCAGTCACTTCATCTACAAAAAGCCGGGTCACAGATTCCTTTTGAGCATTCCCAAACACAAAGGGAAGACTCTTCCCTCCGGAACCCTCCGCGCTCTCATCCGAGCGTCGGGGCTGTCGGTAGAGCAGTTTGTCGAGAATCTAGAGTAGACAATCGCGCTTCCATACCGCATCCGAACCCAGTTGGGGTTCTCCGCCTCCCGTCACAGACCGGCAAGGGCGTGTACGTCGTTTCTAAAGATCAGTTCGGCAACCCCCGGTTCCAGTGCCCGGATTTCGATAGCACCGGCATTCGGTGCAAACACATCTACGCCGCGCAATTCAAGGTGAGCCTCGCCGTGTCATTCGATGGAACTGTCACCGAAACCAAAACGCTGACGGTCGTTCAGAAGACGACTGACAAGCAAGATTGGCCCGCGTATGACCGGGCACAAGCCCGCGAAAAGGATCGCATCCAAGAGCTTCTGTTCGACCTCTGCCGCAACTTGACGGAACTCGAAAACACGGCGCGGGGCCGTCGCCCGCACACGGTCAAGGATACCGTCTTCTCGATGGTGTCGAGACGGATTTCGCCGTCGATTCCAGTGGGTCCAGTAGCAGCAAGTTCGACCGCTGGTATGACGAAAAGTACGGCGTGACGCGGAACAAGTGCGTTTGGGTGAAGTGCCACATCGCGTGCGGAGTGAAGACGAACATCGTGACTGCGATTCGGATTCTCGACAAGGTCGCGGGCGACAGCCTGCAGTTCGCACCGCTCGTTACCGAGACGGCCCGCACCTTCACCATCGCGGAAGTCTCAGCGGACAAGGCCGTACACTTCGCTGGAAAACTTTGATACCGCCGCCGGGTTCGGCGGCACAGCGTTCACGGCCTTCAAGTCGAACGCGACGGGCGGAATCGGCGGACTCTTCCAGAAGATGTTCCACTACTTCCAGTACAAGCAAGAAGAGTACATGAACCACTACCACAAGCGGAGTAACGTCGAATCGACGTTCTCGATGATGAAGCGGGAGTTCGGGGACGCCGTGCGGTGCAAGTCGGATGTTGCGATGGTGAACGAAGTATTGCGCAAGCTTCTCGCCCACAACCTCTGTGTCCTGAATCAAGAAGAATGCGAACTCGGTACCGAAGCGATGTTCAGCAAGTCGGACGCGGTGAAGTCTCTTTCGGCCTGAAACGATTTGATTCCGGCTGTAACGTGTTGGGAGCGTTTTGGCTCAATGCGTTACAATGCCGATACACCCCTACGAAAAACTCCTCAAGTTTGCACTGGCGTTCGACCGGCCCCCACGCTATCCCCGCCACCGAATCTTCGGTTCGACGGGTTCTCGGGGGACGACTCATGCGGCGCAGCATACTGCTCGGTTGCGGCTTGGCGGGCGCGATTCTGGTCCAAACAGCGGCGTCGGCCCAGTTCGCTTCGGATCGTCCTGCGGCTCCGTTCGGCGGCGGTTTGCCCCCCACGATCCCGGTGCCGATCCGAACCCAAGGCGTCCCGAGTCTGCCGTCCGGGTTCCAACCGGTTGGCGGTTCGACGTCGCCCGCACCTTCATTCCCGATCGGCGAACGCCGCGATCCGCTCCGGCCGCTGCCGACGTCGATCCCTGCGCAACCGCAGGGGCCGCACCCGTGGGCCGTGAAGGCCGAGCACGGCGCTTGGATGATCTGCGTCAAGAGCTACGGCGGGCCGGAATCGCGGGGCTTGGCCGAGACTCTGGCCAAGGAAATCCGCGAGAAGCACAAGGTCGCGTCGTACCTGTTCGAGCGCAACGCCGAGGAACGGGCCGCGGAATTGGCGAAGATCGACGCGATCCGCCAAAGCGAGATTGCCAAGAACGCGCCGCTCATCCGCGCCCAAGAGCAGGCCAAGAAGGAAGCCGAGGCCCGCGGGGATATCTTCGTTCCCACGGCGATCGTTTTGAAGATCCCGAAGCCGGCCATGGAAACCGAAGAGCAATGGGCCGTGCTGATCGGCGGTTTCCCCAGCGACAAAGCCGCCCGCGATGCGCTCGATGCCGTCCGCAAACTCGCGGCTCCGACCGACACTGCGCTGCTCGACCGCACGTCGATCGGCGTCGAGCAAGATGTCCCCGGCGGCAAGACCGAGTTCAAATCGAGTTGGAATTACGTCAACCCGTTCAAGGTGTCGATGGTCGTGCCGAACCCGGCCGCGGCGAAAGCCACCCTCGACGAGAAATACAAGCTCGAGCCGTTCATCGTCAAAATCAACTCGGACGTTCCGCACAGCCTGTTGAAGGCCAAGAAGCCGTGGACGCTGATCGTCCGCAATTTCAGCTCGCCGATGAAGATGGCCGGCAAAGGGGGCGACGGCGGTAACGTCTTCGACAAGATCAAGAACCTCGGCACCAAGAGCTTCTTGGACGTTACGGCCGAGGAAGCCGAACGGCTCGCGGATGCCCTGCGGCACCAGAACATGCAGCCGACGAATCTGCCGCCGATGACGTTCGAATCGTTCGTGCTGCACCACCGCACCGGCAGCATTGTGACCGTCGGCCAGTTCGACGGGCCGGACGACCCGGAATTAATGAAGACGCAACAGCGGTTGAAGGGAATCACCTTCAAGATGATCAACAAGGAAGGCAAGCCCGTCATGGGCAAGGACGGCCGGCCCGACGAGCAGCGGATGTTCGACAGCGTCTCTCCGTTCCCGGTGCCGAAGTACTGATGGACAGGCGAACCGAAATGAACCGCGGGGGTTGTCCCCGGCGGTTTTTTCGCGCGCTTCGTCAATTGTGTGGATATTCCGCTCGATGCAGACGAGCTGCCGGATTGTGTTGTCGGGTCATCGGGCGCGGACGGTCTGACAGTGTGGCTCGGAGACTTTGCGGCCGAGGAATTCGGCCATGCGATTTAGCTTTCGGAGCTTTCGGAGCTTTCGCTGGTTTCGCTGCTTTCGCTGGTTTCGCTGCTTTCGCTGCTTTCGCTGGTTTCGCTGGTTTCGGCAGGGGGGGTGTCGAGAATGACCGAAAGCTGAAATCGAATGTCGGCTCAAACCAAAGGCAAGCGTTGCGACGAGCGAAGCACGGGCCGACGAGTCTGGGCAACTCCTAAACTGATTCGACCCCGACCGACGGAAGTTTTTCCCAATGCCCACGCTCGCCGAGCGC
>JBBRUN010000381.1:0-5659 GCA_038247765.1 Gemmatales bacterium
CAGTCGCTTCTTGTGTTTGTTCTTCCACCAGGGATCGGGGAAAAAGACGTGCACGACCGCGACGCTCTCCGGGGCGATGACCTCGCGCAGAATCCGCTTGGCGTCGGCGCAGCACGTGCGCGCGTTCGGCAGTTCCCGCAGCGCGATGCGCTCGGTCGCGTAGAGCTGATATTTGCGAACGATCTCGATGCCGAAGAAATTCGTGTCGGGCCGGGCGACGCCGGAGTTCGTGAGGAATAAGCCTTTGCCGAAGCCGACTTCGACTTCGACCGGTTGTTCCATGGGGAAGATCGACGACCACGGAATCGGCGCGAGCGCCCGGCCCGGCATCGTCCATTCGCCGGGGATTTCGAGCAAGTACGGGCTCAGGGCCTCGCGCGGCAGTCGCTTCGTCTTCCGCAAAGGTCACCGGAGTGGTCAGTGGTCGGTGGTCAGTTCAGAAAGAAACCGGGGAGATCACGAGCCGTTGTACGTTAACGAACGAATCAGTGAGCATTTGCGTTTCCACTTCTTGGGGAGATCACTTGGCCATGTGCAAAAAATGCACGAAATCTTTGGTCGTTGATCGCCCTTGGCCTTCCGCGATATTGCTCGGTATCAAAACCGAAGCCCGGCGCAATTGATTGGTCAGTCCGAACATTTCGGACTTCGGACATGTTTGCGTGAGCCGATAGATTTCGACGACGAGACCCCCGGCTTTCTGCCACGCGGTCAACTCGCGATAGTGCTTCACGGCCATGCTCGACCTCGCGTATTTTCTTCACCGACCACCGATCACTGGCCACTGTAAGCGAGCTTGAGCGGCACACCCGTAATCGTCGCTTCGAAGACGAATTCATTCCCGACGTACCCTTGGAGGTAAAATCGCGTCAACCGGCGGTCGACTTTCAACCCGCGGCCGATGAGGACGAGCCGTTCGCCGGGCCGCACCATGCGCTTGAACTTCACGCCGTCGAGGCCGCCGAGGCCCATCATTTGGTCTTTGACGAAGCCTTCCGCGACCGTGTAGTACCCCGAAAGCTGCGCCCCGGCTTCGATCATCAGCACGCCCGGCATCAGCGGGAAGCCGGGCATGTGCCCCCTGGCCCAGAAGTCCGCTTCGGTCACATCCTTGTAGCCAACGACGAGGTGCTGAGCCGTATCGATGTGACAGACGGCCGTGAGCATCTCGAATTCGTGGCGGTGCGGATTCACTTTGCGGATCGCTTCGATGTCGGCGACGATCTTGGTCAAATCGAAGCTCGAGGGGTCGAGATCGGGCGGAGCGTCGGTCGGTCGCATGCGGCCTCCATGGGCAATTCACGAAATCACGTCCAGCAGTTGGGTCAGTTCCGTCAGCAATACGTCGGGCCGCGTGGCGGGGTCCTTCAACTGTTCTCCGGTGGCGGCGAGGGAAACTTTGTCCCCGGCAAACAGGGCCGTTTTCATACCGAGCTTTTTAGCCGGGGCAATGTCCCGCGTCGCGTGGGAGCCGACGTGTAAAATCTCCGACGGCATAATCCCCCGCGCCGCGAGCGCGGTCACGGCCGCTTGGAAGATCGTCCCCGATGGCTTCTTCGCTTTGCAATCCGCCGAGATCGTCCGCAGGGGGCCGGGCATCAGGGCGTTCAGATCGATGCCGGCATCTTGGGCGCGGAGGCCGCGGAGCAGTTGCACCGGCGTGAAGCATTGGCCGTCGGCCAACAGACCCTGTTGCACACCGCGGTCGGCGAGGAGCTTCAGCGTATCGGCGGCGCCGGGGTAGCAGCCGGTGCCCTGGATGCTGGCGTGGTAAAAGTAGGCGATCTTCTTGGTGAACTCGGCCTGCGAGCCGTATTGGATCGCGTCGATCTTATATTCCCGGGCGATCAGTTTCTTGACGATCTCGTCCCAAATGCGCTCGGCCGGGATCTCGGGCAGTTTCTCCCCGCCGCTGCCGCTGAACCGCAAGGAGTCGAAGGCCTTCTTGAACAGTTCCTTCAACTGCGCGCTCGGGGCGCCGGGCTTCCGGCTCATCGCATTCCACATTTTGAATTCGAGCACGGTCTTATCGAGCGCGGCATCGGTGACGAAATCGAGTTGCGCCTCGTATTGCAGCTCCCCCGTGGGGATCGCCAAAAGGGTACCGTAGACGGTGTAGAGCACGGCGCGAACGGGGAGGGCCGCGAGGCTCGGCCGGGCCTTCGGCGCATCGACCTTGGGCATGGCCGGCCACGGCAGACCCCGCGTGTCCAAGTAGTCGAGCGCGTACTGTTCGAGGGAAAGGGCCATGGCGGAGAACGGAAAGGTTCGGAACCCGGGACTGTATTAGTCCGTAGGTTAGCGAGTACCGGCACGCCTTCAAGATGCCCCTCGCACCGGAGAACAGACATGGCCGGCAAGCCCGAGATCGTCCGAGCCCTCGTCGTCGCCTACGGCAAAGAAGTCGAGACGATCATCAACTATTTGTCGCTGAGCATCGACATCGACGGCGTCCGCGCCGAGTTTATCAAGAACGCCCTCGCGGCCGACATCCTCGGGGAAATCGGCCACGCCCGTCAGCTCGGGGCGCGTATCAAACAGCTCGGCGGCCAAGTGCCGGGGAGCCTCGGCGTGACGATGGAACAAACTTACCTGCAACCGCCGAAGGACACGACCGACGTGGTGGCGGTGATCCGCGGCGTGTTGCAAGCCGAGGAAGACGCGATCCGGCATTACAACGGCATCATCAAACTCTGCGATGGCGCCGACTACGTAACGCAGGACTTGGCCGTGCGAATCTTGACGGACGAAGAAGGCCATCGGCAGCAATTCGAAGGCTACTTGAAGGAATACACGCGTGGTTAGTAAGGTTCGGTGCCTCGCACCTACTTCATCACAACGCCGAGATCGTTGTTCTTGTCCTTCGCTACCCCTCGTAGGCTTCGCCAAGTTGCTCCGGCGCGATGGTGTGCGTGTTCGCACTTTCCAAGCTCAGCCGGTCGGTGGAACTTCGGCCGACTTCTTTTTAGCCTTAGGGGCGATCTTGTATTTCGCCGTCAGCGTCCCATCCTGTGTGATGATGCCGGCACGGATGGGTACGAGGCGAGATTGCGCCGGTGTTCTCTTCTTGGCGCGAGCCAAAATGAAGTTGAACCTACTCGCCGGCTTGACCGGCTCTTGGCTTCCCGTATCGGCCGTCTTCACGGACGTGCCAGACCGCGAGGATGCTTTTCGGGTTGCGGACGCAGATTGGGAAATGGGTTTCGGCACTGATCCAGCTCCCGTGCATCCCACTTACACATTCACTTCACAAGCTTCAGCTCGGCAAGTTGTTGGACGCCGGTATGACGGAAGGCGTTGGTCCAGCACTGTTCCAGACGCAGGCTTCCGTCCCTCAACTCGAAACGATATGTGACCACGTCTTCCTCATTGTGTTGGGGACGACGCTCCCTGAGCCAGAGAACCGTGCCGGAAGATTGCGAAGTCACGTACGATGGGGATTGGTCATCGATCCGCCGATTCGGGTTTTCGCGTGCATCCTTGATCTTCAAGTCCTTCGGCTTGTTCGGAAGCAAATTGTACTTGCGCACCCATTCACCCTTCGTGTTTTTGTCTTGCGCGATCGTCAGCAGGACCTCTTTCGAGTTGTCTTTCGATGCGATGGTCACTTCGACGGTGTGGCCTTTTGTTTCGCCGATCTCGGCCAGCGTTCCCTTCCAGGTGCCGTGCCACTCGGCCGGCAATCCTTTCGGCTCGTCCGCGCAAGCCATTAGTGGTACAAACATCAGTGTTAGCAGAGAGAGCAATCGCATAACGCACCTCGGAGTTGGTCCGCAACTATTGTATCACACCCACTTCATCACGACGCCCAAATAGTTGTCCTTGTCCTTCAGCAGCCCCTCGTAGGCTTCGCCGAGTTGCTCCGGCGCGATGGTGTGCGTCACCAGACCCTCCAGGCTCAGCCGCCCCGAGGCGAGCGCGCGCAGGAGCCAGTGCTGGGCTTTGTCGATGTCCCAAGCCCCGGCCAAGCGCGTGTGGGCCGGCTCGAAGAGCATGTTGCCGTGGGCGCCGGTCACTTCGATGTAGCGGCGGTGCAGATCGTCGTAGAAGTTCACGCCGTCCGCCTTGCCGCGCGGACTTCCGACGACGACCACTTGCCCAGCATCGCAGGCCAAGCCCATCGCCGTCGGAATCGCGGCCGGCACGCCCGTCGCATCGATGACGACTTCGGCCCCCTTTGCATTCAGGAACTTCGCCAGTTGCGGCTTCGCATCGCCGGCGGTCGGGTCGATGACGTGGTCGGCCCCGGCTTTCATCGCGGCCGCGCGGCGCATCGGCACGGAGTCGATGCCGATCACGGGGGACATCCCCGCGGCGATGGCGCAGCGCAGGGCGAACTGGCCGATGATCCCCTGGCCGAGCACGGCGCAGCTGCGGCCGAGCGTGAGGCCGACGCGCACCGACGCCCCGAAGCCGTAGCGGGCGATCACCGCGACGGCGGCTTTCTCGAAGCTCAGGTTTTCGGGCATCTTCCAAACCCGGCAGCGCTCGTGGCCGACGGTGAAAAGTTCCGCGGAGGCGTGGTTGCCGGGGAAGCTGACGCGATCGCCTTCCGCGAAGTCGCCGGGGAACTCCTTGCCGACCTTGAGCACTCGCCCGGCGGCGCTGTACCCGGAGCGGAAGGGGAACTTCCAATCGGGCATGTTCGGGTCTTGCAACCACTGGTGCGAGCCGGTGTAGACGGCGAGTTCGGTGCCGGCGCTGATGCCGGAGTACTCGGCGGCGAGCAGGATCTGATTCGGCCCCGGATCGGGGAGCGACACCTCGCGAACGCCGACTTTGTAGGGTTCGAGGATGACGGCTTGGCGGGCTGGGTTCATGGGAGGAGGCAACCGAGTGCGGGGAAAGAGCCATTCTAGTTTCGCAAGACCATTCTTCAAAATTACACACATCACCTCGCATAGCGCGCCTATAAGTCAGTCATGTCATCGCGATGATCCGCTTCCTTCGACCGGCCGGACGAAGGACGCACGCCTCGCTTCCCACTACCTCCCTGTTAGGATCACCGAAGATGCACGACATCGTAGATACCGCCGTGGCCGCCGGTTCGTTCAAGACCCTCGCCGCCGCCGTCACGGCCGCCGGTTTGGTGCCGACTCTCAAAGGCGCCGGTCCGTTCACCGTGTTCGCCCCGACCGACGAAGCCTTCGCCAAACTCCCCGCGGGTACGGTCGAAGCGTTGCTCAAAGACATTCCAAAACTGACCGCGATTCTGACGTACCACGTCGTGGCGGGCAAAGTGATGGCCGCCGACGTGGTGACCATGGACGGCAAGTCGGCCAAGACCGTGAACGGTGCCGAAGTGAAGATCAGCACCGCGGGCGGCGTGAAGCTCAACGGCACCGCGAACGTGGTGAAGACCGACATCGAATGCACCAACGGTGTGATCCACGTCCTGGACGCCGTGATTCTGCCGCCGGGGTAATTCGAGTGGCGGATTGCAAAGTTGCCCGGCGGACGTTGTCCGCCGGGTTTTTTAGGTATGCAAGTTAGCGATAAAAAATCATGGTTTGCCTAGTTTTGCTCACCGGGCTTGCGCAACACCTTTAGCATCGCCAGTTCGGAAAGACTCTGTAGCAGCGGCGCGAACGCGGCTCTGTTCGCACCGTAAAGTTCTGCCCGGAGTTCGGGGACTACGACGTGTCCTTTGATTCGCAAG
>JBBRUN010000382.1:0-5645 GCA_038247765.1 Gemmatales bacterium
GACCATCAAGGGCACCTGGGACATCGCCCAGCGCGACCTGCGCCAAGTGGGCGTCGACGTCGCCCGCATCACGGCGGATCAAACGCGCATCCGCAACAACCTCCGCGAGACGCCGAAGGAAGCGGAAGTGTACGGCGAGTATCTCAAGAAATTGAGCGCCCAAGAAAAGGAAATGGATGCCCTGACCGAGAAGCAGAAGAAGCTGATGGAGGGCGAGTTCAAGGCCCGCAAGGCGTACGAAGACTACTTGGGCAATCTGAGCGATTGATGGCGAGCCGGGTGACGTCAGTCCCCGGAGTCTGAAAAAGAAACAACCGTCGCGAATTCGCGGCGGTTGTTGTATTTATGCATTCAGAAAGACTCCGGGGGCTGACGCCCACCGGCTCGCCTTCACGCCGCTTGCTTGTTGTAGCCCCGGCAAAAGTAGACCCCGGCCGGGGGCATGTTCAACGGCACGAACTTGAACTTCACTTCTTCGAAGTAGCGCTTGTAAAGCTTCCAGTAGATGTAAGGCATGTTCGTGAGCTGGCGGAAACTGCCGTCGGGCGTCAGCACCTTCGCGGAGCTGGCAAGGATCGCGTCCCGCAGTGGGGCCGGGAAGCTCGGCAGCGGCAACCCGGAGACGACGTGATCGACGGCGGCGATGCCGCGGGCCGCGAGGAGCTGTTCGAGCTTGCCCGCGTCCCCTTCGACGATGTCGGCGTTCGGGAACTTCTGGCGGAGGCGGGTGCAGAAATCGGGGTCGAGTTCGACGACGATCACCCGCGTGTGCGGCTTGGCGCGGGCCAGCAGTTGCGCCGTGACGGGCCCCGTGCCGGCGCCGAGTTCGACGATGCACTTGGCTTTGTCGTAGTCGATGCCCGAGATAATTTTCCGCGACAGAAACCGCTGGCTCGGCGAGAACGAGGCGATGCTCGTACCGTGCCGCAGGAACTTCTTCGTCATCAGCCACCAATCCGGGGTGGAGCGGCTGAGGGCGGGTCGTCCGGTGGAAGGTTTCAAGGTCATTTGGCGACTCGGCTCGGTTTGGCGAGAAGTAGCTGGCTCCAACGCGGGTTGGCCGTCGGCTTGGGAGAAGTCAAAAAATGCAAAACTAGTCTATTGATCAACCAATGCTTTTCGATCTGGGGAGCGTGCCCGCATTTGGGGATCTCGAGGAAGTGTCCGTTGGGCAATTCCCGTGCCGCCTCGGCCGCGGTCTTCGGATCGCAGACTTTGTCGTACTCGCCCGTCACGAACAGCGTCGGTGCCTTGACGTCTTTGAGTTTCTCGCGAACGGTGTGATCGAGCGTGCCTCGGACCGTGCGAAGGAGGCCCGTCTTCCACTTCCGGTTGCCGATTTTCGATTTGTAATAGCGGACGATGTCGCGATCCACGAAGCGCGGTTGGTGGAACACGCTCTTCACCATACCGTGCATGTCGCCGCGCACCACGCCTTCAATGATCGGTAATTGCTCTTGGTCGCCCATGCCGGAGGGGCAGAGTAAGACGACGCGGCTCACCAACTCCGGGTATTTCACGGCGAGTTCGACGGCGATCTTACCGCCCAGACTGCTGGCCACGAGGTGGTACGGGGCGTTTTGGACGAACTGCGTCAGAAAGATCCGGTATCGTTCGACCAAATAATCGACGTCGATCGGCTCTTTCTTGGTGATGCGCTCGTGGAGTCCATCGCCATCGTACACGATAATCTGAGGGCAATAGACGTCGAAATAGCGGGCCCAGAAACGCCGGTTGCGGAACCACGATTCGTGTTGCTCCGCCAGCCCGTTCATCAAAATGAGTGGTTGGCGGCGGCCGTACGCACGAGGGCGCAGGCGTTCCATCAAACCGTTCCAAGGTGGCATACGCGCCGAGCTCCGGCAGCCGGGAGAGACGAGATGCATCTTAGAGCGCTTTTCTCGCACGGATAGATTGGCCCACGGCATTCGACTGGTCGCGACCGGCGAATTCGGGTATGTCCGGGAACCCCGAGGCGCCAGGGATGCACCTATGAATTGGATCGAAGCCGTCGGCGGAATCTGGCTTCAGTCGATCGCCTGGTTGGTCGCGCTGAGCCTCGCTTTCCTCGTGCTCACGGGGTTCAGCCCCTGCAACCCGGGCAAAAATTGGTGGACCGACCGCCGGGCGGCGCTCACCGACTTGATCTATTGGTTGGTGCTGCCATTCTGCACGCAAGCCGGGCGGGTCGCATTCCTCGTCGCCGGGGCCACGCTGCTCTACGGGAACGATCCGCCCGCCGATTACCCCCTCCGGCAGTGGCCGATCTGGGCGCAGTGCCTCGCGATCTTGCTGCTGCAAGACGCACTGCTGTACGGGATCCACCGGCTCTTCCACACCCGCCTCGGCTGGCGCTTCCACGCGGTGCACCATTCGCCGGAGGTGCTCGACTGGACTTCCACGCAGCGCTTCCACCCGGTGAACGCCATCGCCGAGTTCGCCCTCGCCGATGCGATCGTGCTGTTGATGGGCTTCTCGCCGCTGGCGCTCGCGATCCTCGGGCCGATCAACCTGATCTACTCGGTGATGGTGCACGCGAACCTGAACTGGACGTTCGGCCCGCTGAAGTACGTTTTTGCCAGCCCCGTCTTCCACCGCTGGCACCACACGTCGGAAGCCGAAGGCCTCGATAAAAACTTCGCTTCGACTTTTCCGATCCTCGATCTGGTCTTCGGGACGTTCCACATGCCAGCCGGGAAGCGACCCGAAAACTACGGCGCTGCCGCCGTGCCGGCCGGGTTCGTCGGCCAGATGATCCACCCCTTCCGGGGCATCGAACGCCGGCCGAAGCGAGAATCGGCCGGCGCGCTCCTCATCGTGGGAATCGCCGTCGCAGCTTGGTGTGAACTGGCCAAACCACTGCCGGAGTCGGCGGCCGTCGATCCGGGATCGCCATCGGCGGATAACCCGCCGGCCCTATTGCGATTCACCCCGGCCGACGAAAAACGGGACGCCTCGGCCGTGGCGATTTCGGCCGTGAGTTCCCGCGCCGTCTTCGGCACCACCGATGGCCGCGTGTCGATTCTGGATTTGTCCACATCCACCGAACTCGCGGTCGAAGGGCATTCGCGCCGGGTGAACAGCGCCGCCCTCAGCCCGAATGGCAAACTCGCGATTACCGCCGGCGGCGATGGCACGGCCCGCGTCTTCGATACCGGCACGGGCCAGCACCTGCGGACGCTGACGAATCACGGTACCAGCGCGATGAGCGCCGCCATTGGCGACGATGGCTGGGCCGTCACGGGCACCGTGGATGGCGCCGTGCGCATTTGGAATGCGGAGGGCCTGCTGGCGAACAAGCGCGGTTTCGGCACCGGTTCGATCCACGCCATCGCGCTGAGCACCGGAGGGGCCAAGGTGATCGTGGCCCAAGCATCGGGGGTGTCGCTTTGGGAGCCACCATCGGGCGAGGTCGCGCCTTGGGGCGGGTTGAAAAACCTCGCCTACGCCGTGGCGATCAGCCCGGACGGGACCCGCGCCGTGGCCGGGGACTACGAAGGCGAGTTGTCGATTTGGGAACCGGGCGGAGTCCGTCCGGCTCTCGCGGTGGCCGGGCACGCCGGACCGATCTACGCGGTCGCCATCGCGCGGGACGGCACCGTGATCAGCGGCGGTGCGGACGGCGTCGTGCGCTCGTGGGACGCGAAAACCGGAACGATAATCCGGTCGTTCGACGGCTACGCCGGGCTGATGTTCGGCGTCTCCTTCGACCCGGCGCGAAACCGCAGCGCGGCGGTGGGCAAAGATGGCGTCTTCCGCATTTGGAATCCGACGCCCGCGGACGTCGTCCCCGCCGGATTGATTCAACCCGTGCCCAAATGACTCGAATCGCTCAGGCTCGCCCGAAGATTTTGGAGATCGCCTCCGGGACACCGGCGAAAGGCTCACGCGATTGCAAGAGTTTGTCGAGCCGGTCGCGGGCCTCCATCGGCGAGAGGCCCAGCGCCATCAGTGCTTGGTAGACTTCGTCGATCACCTTCCCCGTGGGCCCGGTTGCTTCGGCTGTAGCGGCTTTCTTCTTTCCGGGCTTGTCCGGCTCCGTCGCTTCGACCACGTCCCCCGGCGCGTGGGCGAACTTTACGACCTTGCGTTTGAGCGTCGTGATGATCTGCTCGGCCATAGCCGGGCCGATTCCGGGGAGCGTCGTGAGCCACTTCGCATCTTGCCGACTGATGGCATCGGCGATGTCGCGCACCGAGCGGGCCATGGCTTTGAGGGCCTTCTTCACGCCGATCTTTTCGACGGTGCAGAAGAGTTCGAAGAACTCGAGTTCCGCCTCGGTACCGAAGCCGATTTTGCGCGGGAGGAAGCGCGTGCCGGATTGATTCCCCTCGAAATACTCGGCGATGTGCAAGGTGGTCTCTTCGCCCGTCTTCATTTGCAACTGCCGTCGCACCGCCTCCGCGATTTGGATCTGATATTCGAACGGCCCGATGCTCAGCCGGACGTCTTCGTCGTCGATGCGCACGAGGGTGCCGGTCATTTTGGTGATCATGGTGGTTGCGAGTCCTTCGTCATTCGTCCTTCGTGATTCGGGCTGCGTATTTCGGTTCATCTTCGCGAATAACGAAGGACGAATGACGAATAACGAATAACTCTATTCCGGATCTTCAAACATCTCGCGGTTCACGCCCATGAAGGTCGCCCCTCGGCTTCCATTGACGATACTTTGGCTCGCGTAATAGTGGCAGAGCGCGACGGCCAAGGCATCGGCGACGTCGGGCGGTTCGGGGACGGCGCTCAGGCCGAGTTCGCGCATGATGGTGTATTGCATTTGCTGTTTGGAAGCGCGGCCGTGCCCCGTGATGAGCTTCTTCACCTGCGTTGCGGCGTAGCTGACCACCGGGATACCGCGCTGCGCCCCGGCGAGCAGGAACACGCCGCGGGCGTGGCCCATGAGGATCGCCGTGCGCGGGTGTTCGTAGTGGGCGTAGAGCTGTTCGATGGCCACGGCCGCCGGCGACCATTGATCGAGCACTTCGACGATGCCGTCGTACAAGGCCTTGACGCGGTCGGCGATGTCGGGCTTCGCCGAAGTCTCGCTCGACCGCACCACTCCGGCTTCGGCGACGCGCGGCCCCTCCGGCGTGATCTCGATCACACCGTAACCGGTGGTCTGCAGCCCGGGGTCAAGCCCGAGGATACGGCGGTTAGGCATGGAAAGAGGTTTGCCACAAAGGTACAACGTACAACGGACATCAAATAAAATCAACGAAGATCGATACCGACTTCTTACCAACTCAAGAATACCCGCGTGCATTCAAACGTGGCGGTTTAACTGCTGTAGACAAATTGCGACTGCTAACCACTTCGCTAGCAATTCCTAAACAGATTCCAGCAGAACTCGCTAATTTGAAAATGGCTAACGGCAAATCGTGGAGCGATGGGTTAGAGGCCATTACGACAATTCGAAATTCGCCAGTACATCCGGACGCCGGGTCAGGTGTTCCGCTCGACTCATACTACCTTGCGTGGAATTTGTCACTTTGGCATATCAAATTTTCAATTATTCACAGTGTTCTTCGGGATGTTCAAGGAACAGAACCGCCGTGCCAGTGTGAGGATATTATCTCTCGAAATACCATGCTCGATGTCATCGCGCGGGTGCCCGGCCTCGTCGAGCGTGCGGTCGCCGTCGTGCAGGC
>JBBRUN010000383.1:0-5642 GCA_038247765.1 Gemmatales bacterium
AAGTCGCCGCTCGACTTCACGAGGCCGTTGCCGAAGATCTCCTGCCAGAAGCGGTTGACGTTCACCCGGCTCGTCAGCGGGTGATCCGGTTTCAATAGCCACTGGGCAAAGCCGAGGCGGTTCTGCGGCAGGTTCTTGAACGGCGGCAGCGCCGACGGCGTATTCGCACCGACCTTCTCGCCGCGCTTGTCGTAGTCGCCGCGCTTCAAGATGTACGCTTCCGCTGGCGTCTTCTTCTCCACGGAAATGTGGGCGACGGTCCCGCGGGACTTGATTGCCGCTTCCTCCGCTTGCAGTTTGCGATGCTCGTTAGCCAAGTTCTTGTAGCCCGTATCTTGGCTGACGAGCCACCAATTGAAGAGCTCGTCGGTTTCCTGCGGCGTGCGTTTCTCGGCCGGTTTGCTCAACAAGTCCACGGTCCGTTGCGACCCGGCGAGTTGTTGCGCCTCTACGGCGGCTAGGCCCCGGTCGTACAGTCGCAAGTCTTGCAGGCCGAGACCCGCGACGCGTTGGCCGCCGCTGCGTTGGCCGATCTTGAAGGGCACGTTCGTTTTGACCGTGGACTTCAAACTGTCGGCTTCGATGTCGAACGCTTGCACTTCGCCATCGAGGTAGATCTTGATGCCGGTCGTTTTCGGCGTACCGTCCCAACTGACGGTGACGTGGTACCACTTATTCGGTTCCAACGGCTTCTTCGCCACGACCTTCAGCGCGTCTTGCGGGAAGGCGTTGATGATATGCGTGCCGATGCGATCGTTCTGAATCCACACATCCCAGCCGCGGAAGGCGTTGCCTTCATCCATCCGCGCGATCACCGCGCCGTTTTTGCCCTTCTTGTCGATGGCGATCCACATCGACGCGCTGAATCCCTGGCCTTTTTCGAAGTCGCCGACGGTGGGCAGTTCGATCGACGGCCCGGCTTGCGTCGTGAAGGCTTTCTTGCCGGCCCGGCTCATCGCCCAGTTGTAACCGGCTTTGAAATCGATCTTCTGCGATTTGCCGGCGACGGTCGCGGTGAACGATTCCCCCGCGGCCTCATCGAGCGGAGCGTGGAATACCAAACCTTCGGTCGGAATCTTCCCGGCCAAGTCGGAAGCCTTGACGGTCTTCGACCAGGTCGTGAAGTCGGATTTCGCTTCCAACTTTCGGGCGTCGAGTTTCAGTTTCGCCGCTGCCACGTCCTTGCCGATGCTGTCCCACTTCGCGCGATCTTCGAGCTTCGGCACGTTGATCACCGGCGGCGTGTTGCGGATGTTCCCGTCCATCGCCGATTGGGTCGTGTTGTTGAAGAACGCGGCCAAGCTGTAGAAATCCTTGGCCGAGAACGGATCGAACTTGTGATCGTGGCAGACGGCGCACCCGGCCGTGAGGCCGAGCCACGTTTGACTCACGGTCTCGGTGCGGTCGCGGTTGTACAGCACGAGGTACTCCTCGCTGATGGCCCCGCCTTCGTTCGTCGTGATGTTGCAGCGGTTGAATCCGGTCGCCACCAACTGATCGAGCGTCGGGTTCGGCAGCAGGTCGCCGGCGAGTTGCTCGATGGTGAACTGGTCGAACTTCATGTTCTGGTTGAAGGCGTTGATGACCCATTCGCGGTAGGCCCAGTTCTCGCGGAAGTTGTCGAAGTGAATCCCGTGAGTGTCCGCGTAACGGGCGGCGTCGAGCCAATGCCGGCCGCGGTGTTCGCCCCACTGCGGTGAGGCGAGCATCTTGTCCACGTACTTTTCGTAGGCGTCCGGGGCGTTGTCGGTCACGAACGCTTCGACGTCTTCGACCTTCGGCGGCAACCCGGTCGTATCGAGCGCCACCCGACGGGCCAGCGACCGGCGATCCGCTTCCGGTGTGAACGCGAGGCCCTTCTTTTCCAGCTCCGCGAGCACGAACGCATCGATCGGGTTGCGGACAGCCTTGGTGTCTTTCACCGTCGGCACGGCCGGCTTCTTCGGCGCCAAGAACGACCAATGCAGTTCGTACTCCGCACCTTGGTCGATCCAGGCCTTCAGCGTCTCCTTCTGCGCTGGCGTCAATTTCTTGTGCGACTTCACCGGCGGCATTAGCGACTCGTCGGTTTCCGGCAGCAAGATGCGGGCGATCAGTTCGCTATCGGCCGACTTGCCGGGGACGAAGGCTTTCTTGGCGACGGCCGCATCGTGCTGATCGAGTCGCAGGCCCGCTTTCCGCGAGGCGCTGTCCGGCCCGTGGCACGCGAAGCAATTTTCCGAAAGGATCGGTCGGACATCTCGGTTGTATTGCACCTTCGCCGGCTTGGCGGGCTGAGCGGCCAAAGGCGGGGTTTGATTCGACGCGACCAACAGACCGAGTACGCCGATCAACAAGCCGAAGCCGAGTATGCGAAAAGTCATCGGGTGGGGCCCTTTGAGGAGGGATGTCAAGAAGCGAAACGGGATCCTGCGGGTAGTCTATTATACTCGGCCAAGCGCTGCGGTGGCAGTGGGAAACTGCCGCGATACAAACGACTGTTGAGTAGGCTCGATAATCTCTCTAAACTATCCGAAGCAAGTCCTGCACCCATCGCGGGGGGGTGTAACCAGATTCGCTGGGGCTTAAGCGGCGTCCAGCCGGTCTTGGGTAGGGCCGGCGTCCCGCCGCGAGACGCCGCTTAAGCCCCAGCGAATCGTTGTTTCACCCTCGATCGCGGTTGGATGGTGGCCCAAAGGTTGAATCCAACTCAATCCGCGAAGGCCACTTCGTTCAAGTTCAACAACAGCCGGCACACGCTGGCCAGCCCGTGCTTCTCGGCGTGGGCGGTCAGCAACTTCAATTCGCCGGCGCTCGATTTGCGGCCGGTGGCCTCGGCGAATCCGCGCTCGACTCGGTCGCTCAATGCCCCCGGCCGGCCCTCCAAGCGCTTGGCGAAGTGCTTGGCCATTACCGCCATGAAATCGTTGTTGAGCAATGCCAGCGCCTGCGCCGGCGATTGCGATTGATTGCGCCGATCGACCTGCAGCGACGGATCGGCGCAGTCGAGGGCCGTGAGGAACGGCTGCGTCTGCGAGCGCACCGCGAACCGATAAATGCTGCGGCGGTGGCTCTTGGGGTCTTCGGGATCGTGCAGGTGATATTCGAAGTGCGGCGAGTGCTCGGGTTTGTCGATGACGAAATCTTGGAAGCTCGAGCCGTACATTTTCAAATCGAGCTTCCCGGCGAGTTGCAGCACCGTGTCGCGCACCGCCTCAGCTTCGAGCTTGCGCCGGTTCATCCGCCAGAGGTACTGGTTCCCCGCGTCGATCTTCTCGGCTTTCACCTCGACGGTCGAAGCTTGCCGGTAGGTGTCGCTCAGCAAGATCATCCGGTGCAGTTTCTTCATCGATTGGCCACCGTCGCGGAACTCGGCCGCGAGGTAGTCGAGCAATTCCGGGTGCGTCGGCACCGTGCCGTTGCGGCCGAAGTCGTTGGCCGTATCGACGAGGCCCCTGCCGAAGTGGTATTGCCAGACGCGGTTGACGATAGACCGCCAAACCAGCGGATTCTTGACGTCGGACAGCCAGAGCGCGAGCGATTTGCGGCGCTCCCCCTCGGCGTGGTTCGCCGGCAAGTTGAACTTCGCTGACAAGGCACTGACAGCGGACAGCGCCCCGGGCGCGACCTCGGCCCCCGGTTTGGTGACGCTGCCGCGATTGAGCAAGAAGATCGGCCTCGGTTTGCCGCCGTTGGCCCCCGTGCCGGCGAAGGCCCCACCGCCGGTGTGCACGGCCCCGATGTACGCTATCGACTGCGCCGGTAGCGCGGCGAGTTGCGCTTCGACCGCGCTCAAGTTCGTCGCCATCGCCGCCATTTGCTTCCGCGATTCCGCTGTGCCCGCGGCTTCGATCCACTGTTGCCGCTGCTTCTTCAGCTTCGCGGCTTCCCCAGCATCAGCCGCTCGGGCACCGGGGTACCAGCCGTCCACCAGATTGGCTTTCGCCCAGCGGATCGGCGCTTCGATGCTATCGAGGGCCGTCACGATGCCGCTGAGTGACACGGCGTTGTCAGCGGCGTCGCGGACTTCGATCTCGGCGAGCGCGAAGTTGAAATCATTCTGACGGCCCATCAGCTTGGTGGCGGTGCTGCGGACGTAGCGGGCCTTGAGTTTCTCGACCGTGAAGGCTTGCGGTTTGATGCCGGGGTTTTTCTCGTCCGCCTTAGTTTTGTCGACGATCGTCCGCACGCCGGTGTTGAATTCGGCATCGTCGCTCGCTTCGATCTTGTACTGCACCGGGAATCCGAAGCCTGCTCCGATGCCGTTGAAATCATCGTGCGCGGGGAAGAGGATCACCTTCGAAAGTTCGATGGATTTGCCGAGGTCGAGCTGTACCCACTTCGGCGTATCAGCCTTCGCGGCCAAGGCACTGTGGTACCCGAAGGCGGCGGAGCGATCGAGTGGCGTACCCGCCAGCGCGATCTTGCGATCCAGTTCCACAAGGGCCGGCCCGGCGCTCTTGGCCAGTTCGGTTTCCAACTTCTCCCGCTGCCCCGCGAGTTCCTTCTGCTTCGCTCGCAAGGCGATCCGCTGCGCCGTAATTTTGGGGTCGGCGTCGTAGCGAACATCGGCGCGGTCGAGGGCCGCGAACACGGCTTGCAGTCCGTAATATTCTTCTTGCTTGATGGGGTCGAACTTGTGATCGTGGCATTGTGCGCAGCCGACGGTCAGGCTCACGAAGGTCTGCATCGTGTTCTGCACCATGTCGTCGCGGTCGAGGTGGCGGGCGATTTTGCCGTCGATTTTGGATTCCGGCACTTCGGCGTGGCCGATGAAATCCCACGGCCCCGCCGAAATAAATCCGAGCGCTTCCAGCCCGTCGCGGGAATCTTTGAACAAAATGTCACCGGCGATTTGCTCTTGGACAAATGTAGCGTATAGTTTGTCGTCGTTGAAGCTGCGGATCACGTAATCGCGGTACGGCCAAGCGTTGGGCCGGAGTTTGTCTTTGTCGTAGCCGTGGGTCTCGCCGAAGTGCACGACGTCGAGCCAGTGCCGGGCCCAGCGCTCGCCGTATTGTTTGGACGCCAACAGCGAATCGACGAGTCTGGCGTTTGCATCCGGGGCGGGGTCGGCTTCGAACGCGTCGATTTGTTCGGGAGTCGGCGGCAAGCCGATCAGGTCGAAATACAACCGGCGGATCAATGTCCGTTTGCTTGCCATCGGGGTCGGTGACAAGCCTTTGTCAGCGAGTTTGGCCCGCACGAAGGAATCGATCGGGTTGGCTGCGGGTAGGATCGGCGTCCCGCCGGTCCGGGGAACCGCCGGTTTCGTCAGTGGTTTCAGGCTCCACCAGTCGAGGGGGTCGGCTTTCGGCCCCGATTTCTCAGGCCACTTGGCCCCTTGTTCGATCCAGAGCTTCACCTTGGCGATCTCGTCCGCGGTTAGCAACTTCTCCGGCTCGGGTGGCATCCGCGTATCGTCCTTCGCCGAGATTCGCTTCAACATCTCGTCGAACCCGGCTATGGTCGCCGCGTCGCGCGAATCGAGCCGGAGTGATCCCTTCGATTTCAACGGCCCATGGCAACCGACACAGGAGCGAACGAGGATGGGTTCAATTTCCTTGGCGAAATCGACCGGCGCCGCGAGGGCAGTCGAAGGCAGAGTGGCGAATACAATAGTGAGGAATAGCTTTGTCAAAGGGCATGCTCCGGACTTTGCG
>JBBRUN010000384.1:0-5634 GCA_038247765.1 Gemmatales bacterium
GCCGTTGTTTGTGAGGCGCAATACCCGCAACCCGGCAAGCGACGACGCGTTGGCCAGCCGTTCGGCCCCGGCGTCGCCGAGGTCGTTGTGGCCGAGGTCGAGTTCGCGCACGGCCGGGGGGTGGATCGTTTCCAAAATCGGTCGCAGGCTGTCGGCGGTCAGCCCGTTCTCGGCGAAGTCGAGGATCGGGAAGCGCAGTAATTTCGACACTTCCAACAGCGACGAGCGCGGCCCGCCGAGGCGTGTGGCCTTCAAGCCGATTTGCGTGAGTTTCGGGAGCTGATCCGACGCGGCGATGGTCTCGGCTCCCAGCGGCCCGATGGCGTTCCCCGCGAGTTGCAGTTTCGACAATTTCCCGAAGCGCGGGCAGCGGGCCATCAACCGCGCCCCGACTTGGCCGATCTCGTTTTCGCCGAGGTCGAGTTCTTCGAGCGACTTCAAGCTCGGACTCAGCACGAGGTGCTCGACGCCTTCGTCCCCCAGTTCGTTGCGTGCCAGCGTCAGCCGCCGGAGCCCTTCCAAGTACGGGCTATCGCCGATGGCCCGCGCCAACGGCGGCCCCAAGTGCTGGGCGTAGATGGTCAGGCCGCTCAACTTCGCCAAGTGCGGGGAATGGAGGACGGCCCGCAGTTGACTGCCGACATCGAGGATGTGCAAATGGCGGAGCGGCCCCGCTTCGAACAGTGCCGGTGCCCGCGCGAGGAATTGCCGGGCGGTGACCTTCGCCTCTTCGATGAAACCGCGCTGGAAGACGGGACCGGTGGCCAGCCCGGAGTAAGGTTTCGCCCACTCTTCGGCGTAGCGGCTCAGCAGCCGACGTTCGATGTTGGCCAATCCGGCCCGGCGGCGGTCGTAGCGGGGCAACTTCGCCAGCGCCAGTTGCGCCCGAATGAACTCGGCCCGGCCGATGTCGCCCGAGTCGTCGAGCCAATCGGCGAAGATGTGCCGGTGCGCATCGGCCTCGGGCTCCTCGCGGATCGGTTTCCAAAATCCTTCCCAAGCCTGCACCATGCCGCAGTCTAGTTCACGGATCGGCGGCAGCGGGAGTGGTCGCAGAATTCTCCCGCCGCCGATCACGCATTCTCGGGAGGAGCGGGGGAGTTTTTCTTCTTGGGCCTCGTCGCCTTGGCCTGCAGATTCGTCGGGACTTCCGATGGCTTCTCACACTTGCGTTCGCACGTGTAGTCCGCGCAGAGCACCGCGGCGTCAACGCGCAGTGGCGAGCTGCCGAGGCGAGTCAGGCGTCCGCGGAGATTCATGAAGAAGGAGTGGATGCGGGGCACCCCCTTCGCCCCCTAGGCCGCAAGCAGCTGCGAGAGGGCGAGGCCACCGAAGCCGCCAGCAGTGGAGAAGAGGAAATCGCATCGGGAAAGCATAGGCGAGACACCGGAGCGCGGGCGGAATCTGATTGTCGCAGGCGTGGCGGAGGTGTCAAGGGGTGGGAGACTTGCCCTAGGCGGGAGTGGGGAGTATCGTGGTGCTGTTGGTGGTAGGGGAGACGCACTCGATTCAAAATCGAGCACCGAAAGGGATGTGGGTTCGAGTCCCACCTTGGCTAATTTTTGTAATCGGCACCGGAGTCCATCGGGGCGAACCGATGAGTGATCGGCTACATTATTCCCAGATCCTCGATGTGACGCACTGGCTGGCGGTCAACGACGAGCCGATGGGCACAAAGCCGAAGTTTTGGCTACGAACGGAATCCGGAGAGGACTGGCTGTTCAAGAAGAAGCATCGACTGCACTCCGACGATGATTGCACTGAAAAGATCGCATCCGAACTCGCCGTTCTATTCGGTCTACCACACGCTACCGTGGAACTCGCCCAGCGCAATGGGGAACGAGGCATCGTCACTCGCGATATCGTCGCGGAGTGCGAAGCCGAAGCGCTGATTCATGGCAACAGCTTGCTCGTCGAGGTTGATCCCGAATATCCAAGCGGCGATTTTTACCACGTCGCCAATCATACTATCGACCGCATTTTCAGCGTTTTCGCCGCCCGTTGCGTAGGATTGCCTCCGGGAACCGAGGCGCGAACCGAACTCGCGGATGGACGCGACTTGTTCACCGGTTATTTGCTGTTCGACGCTTGGATCGGAAACACGGATCGCCATCACGAGAACTGGGCCGTCCTGAAATTCGCCGTCGATCGCTTCGTCCTCGCGCCGAGCTACGACCACGCTTCCAGCCTCGGGCACAACCTTCAAGATTCCGAACGCGCGGATCGGCTCGTGAGCAAAGATCGGAACCGCAAAGTGGAGGCCTATGCGGCCAAAGCCCGATCTGCCCTCTTCAGAAGCGAAGCCGACAAGAAACCTGCTTCCACCGATGAGGCGTTCGCGCTGGCGACTGTCTCTTGCCGAAAAGCTGGACGGTATTGGTTGAATCGGCTCCGAGAAATATCCGATGATGCGGCAACCGACATCGTGAACCGCGTCCCGGATGGATTACTCTCTCCACACGGCAAACGGTTCGCAGTGCAGTTATTGCGTGCGAATCGGGCGCGACTTTTGAAAGCGACCATCTAGAATCGAACCATGCTCCACAATTACCCAACCTTGTTCGTCTCTTGGCGAAGTCCCACCACCCGGTCGATCCACCCGGTCGGTCGTCTCAAATTCGAGGCGGGCGCCAAACACTATGAATATCGTTACATCCGATCGGCATTGAACGCCACCAAGGAAGGATTCACCGCGTTTCCGGACTTCCCGAAGCTCGAGAACGTCTATCGTGACAAAGAACTCTTCCCGATGTTCAGCAATCGATCAATGAGCGACAACCGTCCGGGGTTCTCATCCTTTCTGGTCGCGTTGGGGCTTTCGGAGGAGTCGGCCAATCCGATGGCAATTCTCGCACGTACGGGCGGCCGACGTGTGACCGACCAGATCGAACTGTTTCCCGAACCTTCGCTCGAGGCCGATGGCTGCTACGTCACCCATTGCTTGTTGCGGTCGATCCGCTATATGCCACAACTTGGTACCGATGAGCGGATCGCAAAATTGAAGGTGGAAGAACAACTCTACTGGATGCCGGATCCTCAGAACCCGGCTGATCCGAATGCCGTGGCAGTTCGCACCGCCGATAATTTCATGCTGGGATACGTTCCATCCTACCTGTTGGCCGATTTGCGATTACTCAATAACGAACGCCCCGATGTGAAGTTGTTCGTCAGTCGAGTTAACCTTCCGCCAGCCGAAGCTCACCATCGATTGCTCGTCAGAATCGTATCATGCTGGCCACAGGATTTTCGTCCGTTTAACACGGACGACTATCTGCCGATCAAGGCTGAGTAAACTCTGCTCCCGAGCATCTCGACCACCGATATGCCGAGCATATCGCTTACTCAGGCACGGCGATGCCCAGCTCACCCATACCCGACCACCTCATTGCCCTCCCTCGTCAGCAATACCAGCAGCTTGGGGTGCAGGTACCGCCTCTCCCGGCCGACCGCCTTCCCTTCCAGCACGCCGGCCGCGATCAGTTGCTTCAGATACCGCGAGGCCGCTTGGCGCTCCGTAATCTTGGCCTCGACGAGGTTGTGACTGCGGCGGCGGGACAACTCGAAGATCAGTTCTACCAGCTCCCGCGCCGGGGTCGAGTACAATATCGGCGGGAGGAAATGGCCAGTGGATCGTTCCGAAATCCTCAATCTGCTAGCGAAGTACAAACCCGCGCTGGCCGTGCGATACGGTGTACTGCGCCTCGCCCTTTTCGGATCGACTGCCCGGGGAGAAGCGACCGCCGCCAGCGATTTCGACATCCTCGTCGCGTTCGACGGCCCCGCGACCTCCGATCGCTATTTCGGCGTCCAGTTCTACTTGGAAGACCTGCTCGGCCGGCCGGTCGATTTGGTCACCGAAAAAGCCCTCCGCACTGAGTTTCGGTCTCGGATCGAACGGGAAGCTGCCTATGTCTGATCCACTTCCGCGCGAAGGGAAGTTCTACGTCACCGTCTCCGATGCCAATCTGCGGAATCTCGAATCATCGGCGAAGCCGCGACGAGCATTCCGGACGCGGTGACAGCCGCGAATAAAGCCGGCCAGAGTCCGGAAGGCAATGGAGAAGGCAGAAGGGACAGGCAGCATTCGACATCGTCGACACAAGTCCTTGGCGGGCTTGGTCTGTTAAACGACTGGCCTCGAGTTAAGCATTTGGAAACGAGTTAACGCGAGGGTGTGGGTGTTCTCGCTTAACTCGATTCGGCCCATAGGCGCAAACGCGGGTCGCCGGCTTCGCAATGCCTGGGTGCGTCACGCCACGAACACGCCGGCGTGGAACAAGCGCAACCCGGCGAGCATCGCACTGCGCATCAGGCCGGCTCCAGCACTTGGAGGCTCACGCCCTTCGCCAAGTCTTTCACGCGGATGCGGTATTCGTCCATGTGCGGGGCTTTCGTGTGCGCCCGCAGCGCTTCCAAACTGGCCCACTTCTCGATGACTACGACCGTGTCCGTCCGCAGCGGCGGTTGGGCGGCCGAACCCGATGCCAAGTCGATGGCCGGGCCGTATTCGAGGCAGCCGTCCTCGGCCCGCACCAACGGCACGACCCAGTGGAACTGCTCGAGGAACTCGGCCCGTTTGCCGGGGGTCACTTCGATCGTGGCGATCACGTGGATCATCGGGTCGGTCTCGTCGGGGGAGGAACTTCCTTCAATCTACCGCCCCCGGCATAGCCTTGCGAGAGCCGCCGGTGCATAATCGGTACATGAGCCGAGAAACCAATCTTCAACGCGTCCTCACCGGTGGCCTCGTCGCGGTCGTCCGCGCCCCCGATCCGACGCACCTCGTCGAAGTGATCGCGGCGCTCGCCGAAGGGGGCGTGAGCGTCGCCGAGGTCACGTTGACCGTGCCGGGTGCTCTCGATGTGATTCGGGCCGCGAAGCAAAAGCTCGGCGACCGCGTGCTACTCGGCGCCGGTACGGTACTCGACCCGGAGACGGCGCGGGCGGCCCTGCTCGCCGGGGCGGAGTTCATCGTGGCGCCGACGCTGAACTTCGACGTCATTCGATTGTGCAAAAGGTACGACAAGCTCGTCTTCCCCGGGGCCTTCACGCCGACGGAAATCCTGGCCGCGTGGGAGGCCGGGGCCGACATCGTGAAGGTCTTCCCGGCCGAAGTGCTCGGCTCGGCCTACTTCAAAGCGATGCGCGGGCCTCTGCCGCAGATCCGCTTGATGCCGACGGGCGGAGTCGATTTGAATACGGCCGGGGAGTTCTTGCGGGCCGGCGCGTGCTGCTTGGGCGTCGGTTCGCAGATGGTCGATCCCAAGGCGGTCGCCCGCGAGGATTACGAATTCCTGCGCGGGTTGGCTTGGCAGTACACGCAAGCCGTGCGACTCGCCCGGGGCGATGAATTGCAGCGGGATTGAAGTAGCGCCGGGGGGCATCCCCCGGCGGCTCGGTTCCACTCAGGTTCCGTGTTCCCAGCTCGTCGAGTATGCGACTTGATCCGCCGTCATGCTGTCGATGCTGATGCCCATGCTCGCCAGCTTCGCAATCGAAATGTAATCTTCGATCGCCCGCGGCACCGGGTGCACCGAATTCGACAGCTTGCCCTTCTGCTGAACCACGTATTCCGTCGCCAGGGCCTGCGTGGCGAAGCTCATGTCCATGACGCTGGCCGGGTGGCCTTCCGCC
>JBBRUN010000385.1:0-5632 GCA_038247765.1 Gemmatales bacterium
GCCCGAGAAGCCGCCGAGGCTTGCTTGGAGTTGGGCAAACCCATTCCCCCGCGCCCCGAACAATTCGTGAGTGTGATGTTGGAAAAATGGGGCTTGGCGCCGTCCGAAATTCCCGCGGGCGAATTCATGCGGTACTTGCGGGAGCTCGGCTTCGACGACAATCCGGCGAGCCCACCCGCTCCGCAGGCGTCGCCCGTGGGTTCAACCAGATTCACTGCGGATCGGGCCGGCGTCGCGCCGGTTTTTGCTTCGGCAGGTAGCTAATACGAACTTCGCGAATTCGTCCGTAAAATCTCCGGCACGCTCCCCGCTCCGGATGAACCCATGCTCCTCGGCAAATCGAAGACGCCCCGCAACAGCCTCGCGCCCGTTTGGCAAGCGGCGCTGCCGGATCACGTCATCGCCTTGGACTACTCGGCGGACGGCGCGCTCCTCGTGGCCGCGAGCGTCAGTGGGCCGATCTTTGTCTACGAAATGACTAGCGGCAAATTGAAGCACGAATTGAAGGGGCATGGCTTCGGCACCGCCGGCGTCGAGTGCCATCCGAATTCGCCGACACTGGCATCTTGCGGACAAGACGGCCACGCCCGCGTCTGGAATTTGGAAACCGGCGAACAGACTTTAGAACTCGCCGGTGGCGCCGCGTGGGTCGAACGACTGGCTTGGAACCGCGCCGGCACACTCTTGGCGACGGCCGCGGGGAAGACGGCCCGCGTCTGGGAATGGCCGAGCGGCAAGATGGTGCAAGATTACCCCGGACACCCGAGCACCATCGCGGATGTAGCGTGGGAGCCCGGTGCCGGACGATTGAGCGTCGCCGTGTACGGTGGCGTCTTCCATTACGACCCGACCCAAGCCGAGGCGGATGAGCTCTTCGAATGGCGCGGCTCGCCGTTGAAACTGGCGTGGTCACCCGACGGAAAAATGCTGGCCCACGGCAACCAAGATGCGAGCGTACACTTCTGGTATTCCGAAGATTCGCGCGAGCTGAATATGTCCGGCTACCCGAGCAAGGTCCGCGACCTCAGTTGGGACTTCCGCAGCCGGTATTTGGCCACCGGCGGCGGCGGCGCCGTCTGCATCTGGGATTGCAGCGGAGCCGGCCCGGAAGGGAGCAAGCCGAACATGCTGAGCATGCAAAGTGGAGTCGTGTCCGCCGTGATGTGGCAACGCCGCGGCACGCTGCTGGCCTCCGGCGACTTGGACGGTCGCGTCTGCTTGTGGCAACCCGCGAACCGCACTCCGCTCGCCGGCGGCGCGACCTTCGAAGGCACCGAAGTGAGTACGTTGATATGGAGCCGCGACGACAAAGCGATTGCCGTCGGCAGCGCCGCCGGGACGCTCGGGGTGTTCCGGGTAACATGATGCCGGCAGCGAAATCACTTCCGACTAAGGCTTCCGCAACAAGATTCGCCGGATCGATCCGATGGCATCCCGACGGATCAACTCGTCGGCGATCGTCCCCAGTAGCAAGATCAGCCCGATGACCCACGGCTCGGCCGACTGGCGGATTTCGAGGAAGGTCATCAGGTTGTTGATGACCGGCTGCACGAGCGCACCGAGCACCAAACCGATGGCGGTGCATTCGCCGCCCTTCAAACTCACCCCGCCGAGCACGGCGGCGGTGATGGCGTAGAGTTCCAGCGATCCCCCGGCATTCGTCGGGTCGGCCGTGCCGGTATTCAGCAGTAGCAACACCCCGGCGAAGGCGGCGAGTGTCGAACCGATCACGAACACGGCGATCCGCTGTCGTTCGACGCCGATCCCGGCGTACCGCGCGGCCCGGTCGTTGTACCCGATGGCGAACCAATAGCGGCCGTGGGCCGACTTGTGCAGGATCACCGCGACGATCGACGCCAACAGCAGCATCACGACGAGCATCGCGGGAAATTCGAGGGCGCCGTTTTCGGTCTTGCCGACGAGCAGCGCCCGCAGGGCGTCGAGCGACTCGCCCATTTCCGGGTGGTTCTCCTTCGCCAGCACGAGCCCGGTTTGCTTCTTGTTGATCTCGCGCGCGAAGCCGCGGAAGACGAACATCCCGCAGAGCGTGACGAGGAAGGCTTGCAGGCGCAGTTGCGTCACGAGCAGGCCGTTGGTGAGGCCGACGACCACGCCGAGGGCGAGCACGAGCACGAGCGAGGCGATCGGCGAAACGCCCGATTCCATGAGCGTGCCGAAGGCGACCGCCGACAAGCCGACGACCGAGCCGATGGAGAGATCGATGCCGCCGGTGAGGATGATGAGCGCCGCGCCGATGGTGATGATGCCGAGTGCGCCCTGCCGGCTGAGGAGCTCGAAGAGGTTCGACCGGTCGAAGGCGGTCTCCGAAGACAGGGCCAGCGTCGAGATCAGCACCGCGAGCAGGACCACAACGCCGACCAGTCGAACGAGGTTGCGGCGGGTGAGCTCGAGCGTGTACGCCAGCAGTGCGATGGAAAATACGAGCGAGGCGAACCAGAGTTGGTAGCGGTTGCCGAGGGGGAGCAGGCGCATGGGAAGGTCGAGTGCGAGCCAAAGGGCCGTGACGGCGACGGCGCTGCCGGCGAAGAATCCCGCGAGTTTGAGCGTCCCGTTCATGCGCCGACTCCCGTGGCCAAGTTCATCACCGCTTCTTCGGTCAATTCGCCGCGCTGCAACTCCCCGGCGATGCGGCCATCGTGCAGGACGACGGCGCGGTCGGACATGCCGAGGAGTTCTTCCATGTCGCTGGTGATCATCCAGACGGCGACGCCGCGGCCGGCGAGTTCGTCGATGAGCGCGTAGATTTCGGTCTTCGCCCCGACGTCGACGCCGCGCGTCGGCTCGTCGAGGATCAGCACCTTCGGCCCGCGCGCCAGCCACTTGCCGAAGACGACCTTCTGTTGGTTACCGCCGGAAAGGAGCCCGACCGCTTGCGCGGCATTCGGAGTCTTGATCGCCAAGCGGGAGATCGAGTCCGCGTGGAGTTCTCGCTCGGCCTTGGCATCGACGATGTCGAAGCGGCTGATCCGGTCGAGGTTCGGCAGGCTCAAGTTGGCTCCGACGCTGTCTTCAAGAACGAGGCCGTTGGTCCGTCGGTCTTCGGGGGCGAGCAAAATTCCGGCGCGGATGGCGTCGGCCGGATTGCGGATGCGGATCGGTTGGTCGCCGAGTCGGATCTGTCCGGAGGTGATAGAACGCAGGCCGAAGACGGCCTCCGAGAGTTCAGTGCGTCCCGCGCCAACGAGTCCCGCCATGCCGAGGACTTCCCCGGCCCGAAGGTGCAGTGACGCCGGATGGCGCGGGCCACCGTGGAAGGTCAACCGTTCGATTTCCAGCACTGTTTCCCCGGCCGCTTTACGGTGGTGGCGCGGGAAGAACTGCTTTAAATCCCGGCCGATCATCATCCGCACGATGTTGGCGTGGGTCAATTCGGCCTTCGCCAATTCCCCGGCGTTGCGGCCATCGCGCAGCACAATGGCGCGGTCGGCACAACGGCGGATTTCGGCGAGGCGGTGGGAGATGTACACGACCGACACGCCCCCGGCTTGGAGGTCCGCTATGACTTCGTACAAGCGATCCGTCTCGGTTTGCGTGAGGCTCGAGGTCGGCTCATCCATGATCAGTAGCTTGGCGTCGAGGCCGAGTGCCCGGGCGATCTCCACGAGCTGCTTCTGCCCCGGCGGCAAATCGCCGACGGGCCGTGTGAGGAACGATACCGGCAAGCCAACGCGTCTCAACAGTTCTGCCCCGACGCGGTCGGCGTCCCGATTGTTCAGCAGTTTCAGCGGGCCGGCGAAGGTGGTTTCGCGGCCGAGGAAAAGGTTGTCTCGAACCGAGAGATTCTCGGCGAGGTTCAGCTCTTGGTGGATCAAACTGATACCGGCCCGCATCGCGGCGAGGGGGCCGGAGAAGCGGACGGGCCGGCCTTGGAACTCGATCTCGCCGCCGTCGGGCTGGTAGATGCCCGCCAGGATTTTCATCAGCGTCGATTTGCCGGCGCCGTTCTCCCCGACGAGGGCGAGCACTTCGCCGGGGTACACGGACGCGGTGGCACCGTCCAAGGCGAGGACGCCGGGGAACTGTTTGCGGATGTCTCGGGCGACGAGGAGGGGTTCGCCAGGCATGGTCGGAGAGCCTTACTTGCCCGCTTCGAGTGAGTCGCGGATTTTCTTGGCGTAGTCGGCCGCTTTGTAGATCGGGACTTCCACGACGCCCGGCATCTTGTCGCCGGTCTTCGTCACGAGCCGGTGGGCCGTGGCTTTGGTCGGGAGGTCTTTCTTGTCGCCCCCCTTCGCCATGTGCGCGAGCCACTTCACCGATTCGTAGCCGTAGTTGTAAGGGTCTTGGACGACGGTTCCTTCAATCTCGCCTTTGTCGATGCCTTCGAGCGTGACGGGGTTCTCGTCGAAGCCAACGATCTTGATCTTGCCGACGAGGCTCTTGGAACGAGCGGCTTCGAGGATGCCTTTGGGGTTGGAGTTGTACAAGCCGACCATGGCGACGTTCGGGGTGTTCTTCAATTGTTCGAGGGCGTCGCTCGCATTGGTGGACACCTTGTCGGGTACGGTACCGTCGGTGATCGGCTCTTTGCGGTGCAAGGTGAATTTGCCGTATTTCTCGCGGTACTTGCCGGCGTTGATCTCGGCGCGATTGTCCTGGCCGTCGAGTTCGTCGAGCACCCCGGCGATGCGGCCGTGGGCGTTGTCCGAGGAGGTATCGCCGATGAAGATGGCGACCGTCCCGCCGTCGGGCAATGCCCGTTTGACCATCCGGCCGGCTTCTTTCCCAGCCGCGTAGTTGTCGATGCCGATGTAGCAAAGCCGGCCACTCTTCTCGGCGTCGTTGTCCATCGTCAGCAAGTTCACCTGTCCGGCGATCCGGGTGAGGTCGGGGGTCTGTTCCTTCGGGTTAATGACGCTGATGGCCAAACCTTTGATGCCGGTTTTCAGCAGAGCTTCGACGATTTCCATCTGGTCGGCGACCGTCAGGGTAGCCGGTTGGCGGAAGACCAACTCGACGTCGTTCTCTTTGGCGGATTGTTTGGCCCCGGCTTCGCAGATCGTCCAGAAGGGGTCGGTGCAGTTGGTCACGACGGCGACTTTGGGTTTGCCGCTGCCCCCCTTGCCGGAGCAAGCGGGCAACGCCGCCAAGAGACTCGCGAACGCCACGAAGGCGACCATGCGCATCAGTCGAACCACGGGGCACCTGCTTTGGAAAAGGGAGGAGAGAATCGATTTCCTAAACTACGTTTACAAAATCGGTCATGCAGCGTCGAGCCGGGTCGCGTGAGCGCCCGGAGTTTCATCACAACTCCGGGTGCTCACGCCACCCGGCTCGCCAGAACTCCACGAGAACGAGAATGCCACTCTCCCGCCGAGAATTGTTGAAATCCGCCCCGCTCGCCGCGGTGCCTTGGCTCGCCGGTCGAGCTTCCGAACCGGGAGCCGCACCCCCGGCAATGCTGACGCGGATGTACGAACCCCGGAACCTCGAAACCCCGGTGGGCCAACTCGCCCCCGCCGGCAAACTCAACACCCCGAATGAGTTCTTCTTCACCCGCAGCCATTTCGCCCAACCCAAGCTCGATGCGGCGACTTGGAAGGTAAAAGTCGAAGGGCACGTTGAGAATCCGCTGGAGTTCACCCTCGACGATCTGAAAAAGCTCCCGCAA
>JBBRUN010000386.1:0-5611 GCA_038247765.1 Gemmatales bacterium
ATCTCCCCGCGAAGAAAGCGGCCGGTAAGCCGGCGAAGAAAAGCAAAAAGCTGCTGCTGATCCTCGGCGGCATCGGGCTCGTCTTGTTCCTCGGCTGCGGCGGGGCCGGGGCCGGATTCTACTTCTTCGTCTACAAACCGGCCGCCGATGCGGTCAGCAAGGCGACGCTGACGGTCGGAACCAACACACTGCCGAGCAAGGATGACGGGAAGGGCACGAATACGCGGCCCACGAAACCGGGGGGCAATCAACCGATCCCGCCGGTCGGGGCGACCGTGTCGGAGGTCACCCTCCCGGCGGAAGGCGCCGGTGCGGTCGCCATCGTCGGGATGAGCGATCGCTATCCGCTCGCATTCGACATGAGTGCCGCGCGCCAGATCCACTATTTCAGCCACCCGCTCGCGGCCAAGGTCTTGGCTGTCTTCCGGACGCAACTCGGCTTCAACGGCCGCGGCTCCGAAGACACCATCGCCTTGCATTCGCTCGACATCAAGAAGACGACCGAATTCACCGTGTCCGCCGACGGCATTCCCGGGCCGCACATCTTCGATATCAGCGACAACGGCATGCGCGTGGCCATCGAAGCGCCCGCCGGCCGGCTGACCATCTACGACTTCGACACTAAGGCCAAACTCTTCGACGGGGTCGATGTCCACGCGGGGCTACCCGATCGCCAAGGGATCGCGGCGCTCGCCTTCGGCGACGCCAACGGAGAGACCGTGGCCGTGATCGACCGCACGGGCACCGTCGACGTCTGGAAGGTGAAGGGGAAAGAACGCACCGTCACCGGCAAGGCCGGCCCCAAGCCGGCGCCGGTCGCCGCGGAAATCCGCAAGCGCGGCGACACGGGTGGTATCCTCGCGGGCAAAGACGGCCTGCGCACCGTGACTTGGGAGACCGGCGCGATGACTCCGGCGTTGGCACTCCCGCCGAAATCGGGCCAACCGCTCGCCGTGGCCAGCCAGATTCTCGCCGACGGGAAATGCCGCATCGCTTACGCGCACAAGCCGGACGGCGCCGCCGGCATCGAAGTCTGGGTGGTGGAGCGCCCGGCGGTACCGGCCCCTGACCCAGCCGCGCCGCTATGGAAGATCTCGCTGCCCGCCGACGCGGGTTCGCCGACATCGCTCCGCTGGTCGGACTACAACGAAGTACTGACCATCGGCTTCGGGATGAACGGCTCGGTACTGCTATGCGACTGGAAGACCAAAACGCCTGCGGCGTACCTCAAAGCGGTGACGGGCAAAACGCTCATCGACACGGCGGGCGGAGCTTGGCTCACCGCCACGCCGGAGTCCAAAGGAAAAGCGACGGCGGTGCTGGCGGGCCGGGCCTCCGAACAGGCCACGGTCTCGTCCCGCGTCAAAGACTACGCGGAGGAAGCCGAGAAGAAGAAACAACTGCGGTTGCTGCTGCCCAAGCCCGAAGGACTGGGAGAGCAGTGAGTCTCACGCGAAGGCCCGCAACTCGTGCCCCTTGGCCAGTAACCCGTCGCGGATGACGCGGACGAACTCCAGTGCGGCCGGGTTGTCGCCGTGGACGCAGATCGACCGGATGCCGCGCTCCCGCATCAACCACTCGACTTGCTCCATCGCTTCACCGACATCTTCGATCATCGCATCGGGTCGATCGCGCGGCACGAGCGAACCGTCCGGGCGATAGCGCCGATCGGCGAAGCCTTCCGCGATGTAGACTTCGCAAGCCTTTTCCAACTGCGATCCCGGCAGGCCGACGCAGGGGAGTGAGAACGCCTCCGCCGCTTGGGCGACGCCCCACGCCGTGCCCTCGTCTCGCATCGCCGCGTGGTAAAGTGCCCCGTGCGGCTTCAGGTATTGCACCTCGGCCCCGGCCATCACGAGCGCGGCGATTTGGCGAAAGCAGAGACTCTTGACAGCGTGCGGCTCGAGTTCCAAGGCGACGCGGCCGAAGTTGGCCCGATCCGCGTAGCCGGGGTGCGCGCCGATGACGACGCCCTGTCGCTGGGCCAGTTCGACCGTCGCCCGCATCTCTTCCGGGCCGCCCGCGTGCGCCCCGCAGCAGATGTTCGCCGAGGTGATCCAGCGCATCAGTTCGGCATCGTGCCCCGCCCCTTCCCCGAGGTCGGCGTTGAGGTCGATGAGCATCACGCCGCCCCGCCGAGGCCGATCTCCAGCAGCCTCAGCGATCCCTCCGGTATCACCGGCACCGGCCCGAGGCTCGCCGGCAGCAATACCAAATCGCCCGACTGAATCGCCTCCCCGGCCAGCGTGCCCGATCCTTGGATCGCCACGACGACCCGGCACGCCCCCGCAGCTCCGACTGACACGGGGGTGTCACCCTGCCAATGGTGCAGCGTGAAGTACGGGCAAACGACGAGTGCGTGGCGGTCGCCGACGACTTTCGCTTTTACCGGATGGCACGGCCCGGCGGCGAAGTCGGAGCACGCCAAACCGTCGTCGATATGGAGTTCCCGCGCCTTGCCCGTCTTCGCATCGACGCGGTCCCAGTCGTAGAGGCGGTAAGTGATGTCGCTGGTTTGTTGGACTTCGAACAAGAGGATATCGGCCCCGATGGCGTGGACGGTGCCGGCCCCGAGAAAGACGCAATCGCCCGCTTTCGGGGTGAACGCGTGCAGCGTCTCGGGCATCGATTTCGACACCATCGCCGCGCGGAAGCGGTCGCCCGTCACGCCGTCTTTGAAGCCGGCATATAGCAAACTCGTCGCGGGGTCGGCGTCGAGGATCACCCACGCTTCGGTCTTGCCCCGGTGCCCCGGCCCTTTCAATTTCAGGGCTTGCTCGTCGTTCGGGTGGACCTGTACCGAGAGTGCTTTCTTGGCGTCGAGGAACTTGAATAGCAGCGGGAAGCGGCCGTCGGCCGGGATGTTCGCACCGAAGATTCCAGCGGGGTACGCCGCGATCAGTTCGCGCAGGGTCGATCCGGCGTGCGCGCCGTTGGCGACCACTGACACGTCGCCGTCGACGTCGGAAAGCATCCACGCTTCGCCGATGGGGTCGGCCGTCGGCGCCGGTCGGCGGACGAAGCCCGGCAGACGCGTACCGCCCCAGAGCATCGATTTGAAAATCGGTTCGAGCCGCAGGGGATACAGCGCGGGCATCGTCGGTGGCCTCGATCGTTCGGGAATCGCCGGGCTACAAAATGCTGTGCCAACGCAGGCCACTCGCATCGGCGATGGTGCGGGTCACGTCCTCGGCTTGGTCGCGGTTCTTGCAGAGCAGGATGGTTTCGTCCGAGCCGCCGTATTCGTTGCAGAGCGCGGCGTTGAATCGCTCCGGGCGGATGACGAAAAAGAAGAACAGGACGCCCGGCAAACAGCCGAGCGTGAGCAGGTAGAAACAGATGACGTAAGCGATGAAGCCGGGGTTGTGGGTGGCCAAGATGCCGACGCCCGAGCTTTTCTTCCACTGGATTTTGAATTCGGGCCACGGGAAGAAGATGTAGCGGCGGGTCTTCAGCAGGGTGCACTTGCCGTCCGGCTCGCGGAGCACGCGCAGCGTTTCGAAGCTGCCGAGGATGAACGCTTGCAACCCGGCGTTCAGCAGATTCATAAAGATGTTCGTGCCGAGGTTGCCGACGTCCCGGAACGATTGCCCGGTGGCGTGCATGCCGAGGGCCATCAGCGCCACGTTGGCGAATTGCAGGGCGATGAAGACGTACAGCCGGAAGGAGGGCGACCAACCTTCGTGCCAAGTCTTGTCGATCGGCTGGAATTCGCGGAGGGCTTTGCCTTTCTTCTTACCGACGAGCTCCCAACCGCAGTGGACGCAGAAAACCGCGTCGATCGGCAGCTCCCCCCGGCATTCGGGGCAGGGTTTCATTCCGACGCCGGGCACGGCGTACGGCGTGGTTAGTGAACCTTCGTGCTCGATCTCGTCCCCTTCCAACAGGGGCTGGCCGACGCCGATTTGCTCTTCGAATTCGGGCCGGTGATCGCGCGGATCGCGCTGTGGCCGGGCGACCACCGGCCGGGCCCGGCCCTTCTGCGGCTCGGGTGGCGCTTCGTCTTCGCCGAAGTCCTCGGCCAAGCGCGCCCGCAGCGGTGGCTTTTTCGGCGCGGCGGCCGGTTCATCGAACGGCGTCTCCGCCTCGGGTATTTCATCTGGCTTGGCCCGCATCTCGGGCGGCACCTCGGCGTAGTAACCGCAATGCTCGCAGCGCACCTTGGCCTTGGCGTACCCCGGCGGGACGGTCGCCTTGCCGCCGCAATTCCCGCAGATGAAACGCTGGGCCGCCATGCTGGGACTACTCCGGGGAATCAGCGCGGGTCGGCGACGCGGCCGAAGAAGAGGACGGTGTCGGTGAGGCTGTCGTAGAGGATGAAGAGGAAGGGCTGATCGAGGAGGAACGGGCGCAGCGAGACTACTGCTGATATTTGCCTCATCACGACCGCCGTCGCAGCTGCCGCCACCGTCCCCTTTTCGTCCACTTCGATGGACGCTTCGTGGATGACGTTGTCGATGTACAGATTCGCGGCTTTTGTCATCCCGGAGAAGTCGGCTTCGCCATCGCGGAAGGCCGTGGGCATCCCAAGCTTCACAAGCTCGTCCTTGAGCTTGCAGTGCTGGCGGAACTTGAATCGCGGGACGGAGACCCACTCTTTGTCGGGCTTCAAGTCGGCGATCGCGTCGGTCAACTGGCGCGCCGTCAGCTTATCTTCGAGTTCGCGCAGTCCGTTCCGCTTTTCGGGGAGCAGGAAGATCATCCGCCAGCGGTCCCCTTCGTACGGGAGTTCGTGGAGGTGAAACTCGGGCGTCGCAGCCACGCGCGTCTTCACTTCCTCTTTGTGCATCATCGGCACTTTCACCCGCTGGCCCGGTGCGATCTCGAACTCGCGATCTCTCGTCTGCGCCTTGTCGAATTGCTGCTTCCAATTGCCCTGGAAGTAGACGGCGTTGGTCAGCACCAGTCGCACGGCGCGGTGGATGTCCCCCCGTTTTAACAACTCCGTAATCTTCTCGTTCGTCTTCTCCCCGACCCACCGGTTGATGGTCGCGCGGGCCGCTTCGGGCTCGCCGTAATCCACTTCGCGCACTCCGGCACCGTAGGACTTGCCGGTGATGTTGAGGAACGCCGGTTCCAGCTTCATGCCTTGCTGCGACCAGAGTGCGTTGGCGATGTTCAGTTCGTAGGGGCGGTTCTTCCCGGCGGTCTGGAACGAATCGCTCACGCCCCCGAACGCGGGGTGCAGCTGCTCGGGCGGTAGCGCGAAGTGCAGAACCTTCTTCATCTCGTCGGCCGTCTGACCACGCGCCCCGGCATAGGTCATCGCCAGCGCCGACGAGATGCTGTACGGCGACACGACGACGTTACCCGGCTTCGCAGCGAGCGATTGATACAGCTCGAGGGCGAAGGCGGTGTTGCCTTCGGAGAGGGCTTTCAGATCGGCGGCCGGCACATCCGGCGGGACTTCCGACGCCGCCACCGGGGGCTTCGACCGGCGACCGAGGAGCAGCCCGAGGGCGATGAGGGGGATGATCGCGATGAGATGCTTCACGGTGTGGATCCCGTATGCTGTTTTCGGAGCGGTGGGGGGGGGGCGGCGCGGGGGACCGGGCGCCGCGGCGGTTTGGGGGGGGGGGGGGGGGGGCCGCCCCCCCCCGGGGGATAAAAA
>JBBRUN010000387.1:0-5609 GCA_038247765.1 Gemmatales bacterium
GAAGAAGCCACCGGGATTACGAAGTGCCCCATCCTCCGACGAGATGCCAGATCGCTTTCTCCCTTGCTTCCCCCGTAGTCTCCATCGATAATTTCAACCTCCTACCGAACCGGATCCGGATATGCGCAACGATTGCCCGACATGCAATACCGTATACGCCGTGACCGCGCAGGATGTCGGCAAGCGCATCATTTGCAAGCAGTGCAACGCCGCGCTCGTGATCGCCGAGGACGGCTTCCGCCTCGATCTATCCGTCCCGGCGCCGGCCAAGCCGAAGGCGAAAAAAGAACGCGACGATGACGAAGTGGACGATGTCGCGCCGCCGAAGAAGGCCAAGGCGGACGCAGATGCGGACAAGCCGAAGAAAGAGCCCCGCATGGAAATCGCGATGGCGAAGGATTTTTTCCTCAAGTACGTCGACATCCCGACAATCCTCTTCGGCGTCGGTGCGTTTTTCATCCTGACGTTCCTCTTCCTCCCGCTGATCGGCAAAGCGAAGTACGAACGCCGAGTCGGGGGAATGGCCGAGGAAAAACTGGAGATGGAAGGCGAAATCCGCACCCTGCGCGAGAAGCCGGGCAACGAAGAGAAGATCAAGAAGATCGAGGAAAACTGGTCGAAGCGGTCACCCGTGCTGGAAGCCGACATCAAGTACGCCGAAATCTCGAATCAGCGCGCCGGCTACTTCGACCGCTACGGTATGCTGTTCGGCTTCGTTTTGCTCATGGTCGGCAGCCTCGGGATGGTGCGCGGCGACACACACCTCGTGAAGCGCATCTTCGGCGCGGCCGTCCTCGGCATGCAGATGCTGCTCGTCTTTTCCAACTTGCTCGGCGGTTGTCGCGGGATGCCCGGCGGCTGATCGCTATAATGCGGAGATTGGAAACGACTCCCAGGACTTTTCGACGATGGCCGATTCCGCCACGACCGACCCGCTGACCCCGAAGTATAAGCGGGTGCTGCTCAAACTCAGCGGGGAAGCCTTCGGACACAACGGCAAAAGCGGCATCAGCCTCGAAGAGACGTTGGCTCTCGCCGGGCAGTTGAAGCGATTGGTCGAGAAGAAAGTCGAGTTGGCCGTGGTCGTCGGCGGTGGCAACTTCCTCCGCGGCGCCCAATTCACGGCGGGGCCGACCCCCATCATCAATCCCGCCACGGCGGACAGCATGGGGATGCTCGCGACGTTCATGAACGGCCTCGCTCTGCAAGATGTCCTCGAACGGCTGGAGGTTCCGACGCGGCTGCTCTCGGCCGTGCGAATCGATTCCTTCGCCGAGCCATTTATTCGCCGGCGGGCCATCCGCCACTTGGAGAAGGGCCGCGTCGTCATCCTCGCGGGGGGCACGGGAAACCCGTTCGTGACGACCGACTCCGCCGCGGCGCTCCGGGGTCGGGAACTCAACGTGGAGATTTTGTTGAAAGCGACTCGGGTCGATGGGATTTACAACGACGATCCGGAGAAGAACCCGCACGCCGAGAAATACGAACGATTGAGCTACCAGAAAGTGATCGACTCGCGGCTGAAGGTCATGGATCTCAGCGCGTTCGATATGTGCCAATCGGCCAAACTGCCGATCCTCGTTTTCAACTACAAGCAAGATCGGGCCATCGAAAAAGCCGTGGCGGGCCACCCCATCGGAACGCTCGTGTCCGCCGAATCGTGATTTCTGCCCCACACTGGAGGAACTGCCGATGAACGCCGCCCAAGCCATCAAAGATGCGACCGACCGGATGGAGAAAGCCCTCGGTGTCTATGCCAACGAACTGAAGGGCCTCCGCAGCGGGCGGGCGTCCCCCGCAATGCTCGATTCCCTGCGCGTCGATTACTACGGTTCGCCGACGCCCGTGAAACAGATCGCCAACATCTCGTGCCCCGATCCGTCGTCGATCATGATCAAACCCTTCCAAGCGGAAGACTTGAAAGAGATCGAAAAGGCCATCCGCAGCAGCGACCTCGGCTACGCCCCGAACAACGACGGCAAAGTCATCCGCCTGAGCATCCCCGCGATGAGCGGCGACCAGCGCAAGAAGCTCGTCGCCCAGATCAAGAAGCAGAGCGAAGCGGCCAAGATTTCGTGTCGCAACATCCGCCGCGACGCCAACAAAGCCTACGAGGACGCCGAGAAGGCGAAGACGATGACGGAAGACGACCGCGATAAAGGCAAAGAAAAAGTGCAGGATTTGCTGAAGCAGTACGAAGCCAAGATCGACCGCCTCAGCGACGAGAAGTCGAAGGAAATCATGGAGGGGTGATCGGTGGAATCGAAGCCGCTCGGGGAATTGGCCGAGAAACTGCTGATTGGGCAGTACGCTCGCCACGTCTTCTTGTGCACCGGTGACGCGTGCAGTCCGCCCGGCGTCGGCGAAGCGGCCTGGGAAGTTTTGAAGCGGGAGCTGAAAGACCGCGGGCTGTCGTTGGCGACCGGCTCGCGGGCTTGCTACCGGACGAAAGTCGGTTGCTTGCGGCTTTGCACGGGTGGCCCGATTCTGCTCGTGTATCCCGAGGGAACCTACTACGGCGGCATGACAGCCGAGCGCATTCCCGAGTTCGTGCAACGGCATCTGGTCGAAGGCCGACCCATCGACGAGCGGATTTTCGCGCGGAATCCGCTGCCGATGGCTTGACTCACTCCCGGCCGAGTCGGCCGATCAGCTTCTCGACGATCGGCCGGTACTTCTCGGGCACTTTTTCCAGCGACTCGTACGTCAGCGTTTCGTCGCGATCCATCACGACAATCTTATTCGGCACGAGTTTCCGGCCTTCCATCGTCCCGGCGATGTCGTATTTGACACCGCGTGCCGTCGCTTGGAGCGAAGCGGTGTCGCCGTCGATCTGCATCTGGACTTGGTTGAAGTTACCCAGGTCGAGACGGCGCGATTCGGGCATCTCGATGCCCGACACGATTTCCTTTTTCCCTTTGCGCAGCACGACCGCTTCGAATTTTTCCCCGGCTTTGGTCGCGGCGATCAAGGCTTGGAACGCTTCGACATCCGACGCGACATCTTTGCCCGCCCATTGCAGCAGGACGTCGTTCTTCTTCAATCCGGCTTTGTCGGCCGGCGTGCCGCGCATCGCTTCGAGAATCACCAAGCCCGTATTCGGTTTGAGGTCGAGCTGATCCGCGAGCACGGCCGAAGGCTTTTCGAGTTGGACACCCAAGCGCGGTTGGACGTCGGTCAGTCGCGGGTTTCGCAGGCCCAAGTCGAATGCGGGGAAAGGAACCAATTCGTTGCGCGGCACGCGGGCGAAGTCCGGGAACACGGGAATCGGCCGCGGGGCGGGTTGGGCCTCGTCGGCTTTTTTCAGCTCGGCTTCCATGGCTTTCTTGTATTCATCGCGGGCTTTTCCGATCGCGCCCCGGGCTTCTTGGTCGTCTTTCAACTTCTCGATCGACTCGGCAAATTCCTTCAACTGTTTCTCGTACTGCACGCGGAGGTCGTTCTTCGGCTGCGGTTGTTCCCGCCCCAGTAACGGGAACGGCTGAATTTGCAGTTGTAATGCGCCGGGGCGCTCGACCTGCATCAGTTGCTGCAGCTTGAGGAGCAACTCTTTTGTTTTTTCCGGGTCGTTGGCCCGCATCGCTTCCCCCATCGCTTTTTGAAGCTCGAGGATTTGATCAAACTGGGCGCGGGGATCTTTCCGCTCCGGGGCATCGACTTTGGGGCGATCCCCATCGCGCGGGCCTTTCTCGGGACGGGCGCCTTTGTCTTGTCCGATAGCCAGTGCGGGGAAGATCAGGAATAGCCCAACCGCCGCGAACCAATTGCGAATGACCATACCCCGGCTCCTCAATGCGAATGGATACTGGACTTGATTATAACCGATGCACATGGATTATGGAATCGCCTGTTACACTGGCGTCTGCCAACGATTCTTGGATCTCCAGAAAATACGCGGTAGCCCGTAGGGCGGGTGGAGCCGTCGGAACCTTCGAAGACTCCACCCGCCCTACTCTCACCCACTTCTATACTACACCGCACACACCCGCCCTTGTCCGGAGCCGAGCCGATGGCCGAGAAGATCACCCCGCGTGCCGAGAACTACCCGAAGTGGTACCTCAACGTCGTCCAAGAAGCGGGCCTCGCGGACAACTCGGACGTGCGCGGGTGCATGGTCATCAAGCCCAACGGGTACGCCATCTGGGAGAACATGCAGCGCGGCCTCGACCGAATGTTCAAAGACACGGGTCACGTCAACGCTTACTTCCCGCTGTTCATCCCGATGAGCTACCTCGCCAAGGAAGAGGAAATGGCCGAGGGCTTCGCCAAGGAGTGCGCCGTCGTCACGCACTACCGGCTGAAGGCCGAGAAGGGCCAACCACTGAAGGTCGATCCGACGGCGGAACTCGAAGAGCCACTGATCGTCCGGCCCACGTCGGAGACGATCATCTGGCGAACCTACAAGAGCTGGATCCAGAGCTGGCGCGATCTACCGCTGCTCATCAACCAGTGGGCCAACGTCGTCCGCTGGGAGATGCGCACCCGACTCTTCCTGCGCACGTCCGAGTTCCTTTGGCAGGAGGGGCACACGGCCCACGCCACCGCCGCAGAAGCGGAGGCCGAGACGTTGCAGATGGTGAAGGTCTATGCGAAGTTTGCCGAGGAGTTCATGGCCGTGCCGGTGCTGGTGGGGCCGAAGACCGACGGCCAGAAGTTCCCCGGCGCCATCTACACCCTGTGCATCGAAGCGATGATGCAGGACGGCAAAGCGCTGCAAGCGGGCACCTCGCACTTCCTCGGTCAGAACTTCGCCAAGGCGTTCGACGTGACCTTCACGACGCCGGACAACAAGAAAGATTTCGCGTGGGCCACGAGTTGGGGGGCCAGCACCCGGCTCGTCGGCGGGTTGATCATGACCCATTCCGACGACCAAGGCCTCGTGGTGCCGCCCCGGTTGGCCGCGACGCATGTGGCGATCTGCCCGCTCGGCAAGAACGAGGCGGAACGGGCTCCGGCTCTCGATGCCGCCAAGAAACTCGCCGAGGAGCTGCGGGCGTTCCAGCGTGAGGAGTTCTTCGGTTACGAACCGATCCGCGTGCTTATCGACAACGATATGAAAGGCTCCCCGGGCTACCGCTTCGGTATCCACGAAGTCCGCGGCGTGCCGATCCGCGTCGAAGTCGGCCCGAAGGATATGGCGAAGGATGTGCCGACCTGCATGATCGCCCGGCGGGATTTCCAGTATCGCGTCGAACTCGAACCCGAGGCGAATCATCAGAAGAAAGCGGAGACGCCACTCACTGCCGCCGCGGTGGACATCGTGATCGCGCTCAAAGATATTCAACGCGTCCTTTTCGAACGAGCGAAGAAGTACCGTGACGCCCGCACGGTCACCGCGAACACGCTGGAAGAGTTCGCCGCACTGTTCACGGTGAAGGGGGGCGACAAAGACGACGAGGAAACCGACTTGGGCAAGCTCAAGTTCGTGTACGCCCACTGGGACGGCACCCGCGAGACCGAAGACTTGGTGCAGAAGAAGTACAAAGCGACGATCCGCTGCCTGCCATTCGACGGCCCGGTAGAACCGGGGACGTGCCTGTTCACGGGCCAACCATCGGCCCGGCGGGTCGTGTTTGCGCGGGCGTATTGATAGTGGTGGCTACAAACTA
>JBBRUN010000388.1:0-5601 GCA_038247765.1 Gemmatales bacterium
CAATCGATCCGTATCCGCGTTCAGCGCGCCGATGACCCAGCGGTTCACGTCGTTGAGCATGTCTTGGTGCAAGCGATGCGTCGTGGCGTAGGTCCGCAAGCGGACGTCGGCCCCGGCGGCGTAGAGGAGCTTGTAGTCCTGGCGGGCGACGGAGCAGGGGAGCACCGCGTTGGCGATGCCGTGGCCGATGAGGAAGCGCATCGGCTTGAGCGCGGCGAAGTCGAACATTGGTTCGCCGGGCGGGGATTTCGGGATGCCGCCGTTGAGGGAGACGACCCCGGCGACCCGGTCGCTCATCGCGAAGGCGGCCCGGTACGCCGCGGCGGCCCCTTCGCAGACGCCGACGAGGAAGATGCGCTCGGTGTGGATGTTGCACACCCGACGGACCGAATCCACGGCCTTGATGATGTACTCGTTGACGGTGCCGACGTGGCGGTCGTCGGTGCCCCAGCCGCAAGCCAAGTGGCCGTCTTCGCGGACGCCCATGAGTTCGGGGCCGCGGAGGCTGAGCGCGACGAAGTTCCGCCGGCTCATCCGCGGGACGAGGTCGAGCACTTGCTCTTCGTTACTGCCGTGGGCATGGAACAGAACCAGAAGCGGGTAGGCGTAGCGGGGTTCGTAGCACTCGGGCAGAAAGGTTCGGAACATCGGGGCCGTCTCGAGGGACGGTCCGGCGGCATCGAATCCTTCTGCCGGGCGGTCGAGCCGCCATTTTGATCCGGTGTGAGCCATGAGCATCCTGTCGAGCGGGTTGATTGTGACCCGCGAGCGCACTTCGGACGAGGGGCCGAGGTGTTTTCGGGGTGCGGAACCGGGAACGGGTCGAACGCTCAAACTGTATGTCGCGCTTTCGAACCGGTCAACGCGGCTCGACCGCAACTCCACTAAAAATATCGCGAATTTCGAGCTTTCCACCGGGTTGAGGCGCCTGTGCCGACTGTACCGAACTGGAGAAGCTGGGCAGGGTGCGGTCACTCTGCCGAATATGCCGTCTCCATGCTCGTCCGGCGCTAGCGCCCACGGAATAATCGCGCCAATCGTGCCTCGAAATCGGGGCGCGCATTCAGGCAACTTAGCAAACCCAACAACAGCTCAGTTAAGCCTGTCGGGTCTGGTGCGTCTAGTGGACTTGAGGAAAAATGCGATTGAATCGATTGCAGCCGTGTCGAGTTTAACGATTGTGCCGGTCGCAACGATTATCGAACGAGGCCGCGCTGAATGAGGTGGTTCAACACCAAGGCGACGCCCTGTTCGACGGTCTGCGTCGCCGCGTCCCACGTCAGTTCCGGTGTCAGCGGCGCTTCGTAAGGATCATCGACGCCCGTGAAGCCCATCCCTTTGCCGGCGGCGACGGCGTCGCGGGCTTGCTTGTAGAGGCCCTTCGGATCGCGCTGCTCGCAGGTTTCGATCGGCGTATTCACGTGGACTTCGATGAACGGGATCGCCCCGGCCTTGTTCGCCTCGTGGATCTTGCGGGCCGCGTCGCGATCCTTGCGGTACGGACTGATGAAACTCGTCAACGTGATCAAGCCGGCGTCGGCGAACAACTTCGAGACTTCGCCGATGCGGCGGATGTTCTCTTCGCGGTCTTCGGGGCTGAAGCCCAAGCCGAACCGCTTGGCACTCGCTTCGGGGAGGCCGCGGGTGTCCATCAAAATCTTCGGCCCGGCATTCAAGCCGAAGCGGATGTTGTCGCCGTCGAGGACGTAAGCCGGGTGGCCGCGGGCGATCAGCACTTGCTCGAGGGCGATGGCCAGCGTGGACTTGCCGGAGCCGGAGAGGCCGGTGAACCAGAGTGTCGCGCCGGTCTGCTTCAGGAGGGCGTGGCGCTCGTCGCGGGTAACGGTGCCGGCGTGGTAGAAGACTTGGGTCGGTTGGATTACGGCCATGGGAACCTTCGGACAGAGTTTGATCGTGGACACTTCAACTTTACGACGACGCGATCGAGGGTCTTGCGGTTTCGGCGGGATCGGGCGTCGGAACGGGCGAATCGGTATCGGCTGCAACCGTTGTTTCGACCGTGACGATTAGGGCACGCGGAACGACAGCGCCCGCGCGACTTCCCGCCCCGTGATCGAATCCTTCACTTTGAACTGGACGCTGTACTGACCGGGCGTCATGGGGGCGTTGAATTGGAGCTGCAAGTAGTAGTCGCGCAAGGGACTTTGGCTGAAGTCGAGTTTGGGATCGATCTGCTGGTAGTTTTCCTGCCGATCTCGGATAATGATCAGCGGCCGGTCGTTGCTATCGCGGATTTGCCACGAGCAGAGCAGTTTCGTCAGGTAGCCGTCGGTGCCGTTTTGCTGGGCCGGCTCGCTCGCCACGTTGCCGAGTTCGAAGTAGATGATGTTCGTGGTTCCCGGCCGCAACACCGCGTTCGGCGGCATCGCAACGTACCGTCCGAAGTTCGTCACCGACCGGCAGAACACGGCTTTCTCGATGGTCAACGGCGCCCGTTTGTTCAACTGGTCGGCCACCGCGGTGAACTGCCCCGCGACCATCGCCAGTTCTTTCGGGTCGGCTTGCGCCGGGTTCAATTTCGACGCCTTCACCAAGGCCGGCACCAATTGCAGCACCATCTCTCGGTTCGGTTTGTCGAGCGTCTGGACCAACGGCATCGCCGCTTCGGGTCGCCCTTCGAGGTAGGCCTTCAGTATGCCGACGAGGGGCGCTTCGGGCGGTGGCGGAATCACCGTCGGCGGCAGTTCGCCCGGCGACGTTTCTTTGGCGATCGGTGGCACTTCCGGAATCGTTGGCGGCGGTTCCACCTTGACGACGTCCGGTTTGGCGGGGTTCAACGGGATCGACACGCCCGGTTTGCGCGTAATGGCGAATGGCACCGGGGCCTTCGCCGGGGCTTCGGCCGTCGTCGGCCAAGTGGTTTCGCGCGTCTCGTGGCCGCTGCCCGAGCCGATCGACACCGCACAAGCCGGTAGAAATGGCAGGAGCGCGACCAACGGCCATCCGTAAAGCTGGCGAAGAATGGACATCCCGATCCCCGGCATCACGGCGAAAAAGACTTCGCCCGAGTGCCGCATCTATAACAAGGCGGCGCGAGCCGTCAACTGGAAGGATAAGCGGGGTTTACCAACGATTCTTGGAGGTTTTCGTAGGTCACGCTGTGCGTGACGCCGATGCGCGTCCGGCGCGGATCTGGCGTCACGACTAAAGTTGCCGAAATTCTACGAAAAAAACCCCACCAAATGATGCCTTGCGGCGTCATAAGATGGGGCCGGAACTGAGAAGAGGCAAGTAAGATTCTGCCCATCCGGCCCGATTGTGTCAACCGCATTTTCCTTTCACCGCGCAAGAACCGGCACGACTGGCACTTGCGACATCCGGAGCCACCCATGCGCCCGTTGCTGGCCCTGACGATTTTGGCAATTGCCTCCCATGCCGAGGGCGCAGACTTCACCATCGCCGTTCCCCCCAGCCCGGCGCTGCCCAAAGGCGGCGAGGTCGCGTTGGTCGCACCGGGCCAACCGGGGCCGACGAACAAGGGCTACCAGCCGATCTTGAAATCGAAGGAAGTCGGTCAGGCGCTCGACCTCGCCGATGCCGGGCCATTCGATATTTATTACACGCCGAAGGGCGGCCTGCCGGTGCTCGCGGTCGCCAAGTGGAAGGTCGCCAAAGGGGCGAATGAGTTGAAGCTCGGCTCGCACCTCGGTACGGTCTACGTTCGCGGGGACGAGCTGCCCCGAACCGCCGCGGTGTGCGTCACGGCGACCGACGACCCCGGCCCCGGCGAGAAGGGGCACGTCGCGATCCAAACCGTCGGCGACTACAAAGAAGACCTCGTGGTGCCGGACGGTTTCTACGCCGTGTGGATCGTCCCGGCCAACGGGGCGAAGGCCCGCAAAGTCGCCGACAAAATCCGCGTTCTCGCGGGCCGTCAGACCGTCGTACCGGAGTAATCGAGCTTCGACATCTTCCGCGTCGCCATCCAAAAGACGGCGGTGATCGCCGCAAACATCCCGACGGTTTTCCCGAGGGCGAGCGCTGTGGCACCGGCGCCGAATTCGTTCAGGTGAACCCAAAAGAAATGCTTTTCGATACGCCACGGGTCGTGGGGCGGGTCGAGTTCGACGACGGCGTCGAAGACCGCGATCCCCTGCAATTGCCAGCCGATGGACCAGATCGCAGCGGCGAGGATCAACCGCTGTCCCCAGCGCCGGGCCATCGCGATTCGCCAGCCGACGAGGATTGACGGCAGTAGCAACGGATAGCCTTCGCAGAGCATCCGTGCGGCCGGGGTCAGGCCGCCTTGCCAGTCGTACCAACGGGCGAAGAACGCCAAGTACCCGAGGAAACATAGGCTGTAAGCCCGCAGCAAGCCGCGCGGGTCGATGGTCGAACTGCGCCACGCGGCGATGCTACCGATGAGTGCCAATAGCAGGAACGGACTTTGGGCGAACAGTCCGGAGTTCGGTGCGATCAATTGGCCGACGAAGCCTTCGGCGAAGGGCGTGTCCCAGCGATTCACTTCTTCGGGCGAATAACCCGTGGCCGACCAACTTCCGAAGACCGCCGCATTCCACCACGCATTCAACGCCGGCACAATCGACACGCCGACAAATGCCGCGAGAATCGCCTTCCACCCCGCCAACCGGCCCGGCAACAGTAAGTAAATCCCCAAGGGGAAGAGGAGCACCACCGACGTCGGCCGCATGCCCACCGCAAGCCCGGCGAGGAAGCCCACGGCGGCGGCCTTCTTCCAACTCAGCGGGAATCCATCGAGCAGTTTCACGATCAGCGCGACGCAGAGTACGCCGCCGACGTGGTAATTCAGCGTCTGCCCGATGACCGTCCAGTAGCAGGTGCCGAGGCCCAAGAGCAAACTGCAGGTGATGGCGGCTCGCTCCGACGCCCAGCGGCGACCGGCGCTGTAGGCCAGCGACACGGCGGCACCGGCCAAAATTGCGGTGAGCAAGCGACCCCAGCCGATCCAGAAGGCGGTGTCGAGCGTCGGCACTCCGGCGAGCACCGGTGGAGCGTAAAACGGCACCGCCACCAGCGAGATCGCGAACGGCTTCATCGGGTAGAGGTGGCCGTTGACTTCGACGAAGGTGTAACGTTTGCCCGGCGCGAGCTCGTCGTAGTACGGGCGGTAGATGTCCATATTCAGCGTGCCGCTGCGCAGAACGCTCACCGGCATCAGCCCGATGGGAACGACATCGGTAGAATACTTGCGGAAGTTGACGCACAGGAACAGTGTCGTGCAGAAACAGCCGAGCAGACAGGCCCGCAGGGCCGCGGTATCGCGCGGTGGCACAGTTTCTCCGGGGGCGAAGCGATGGTGGATGCGGATCCGAAAGTCGCCGGGCGCTTGGCGGAATTCTACAACCGCAATGGCTATACGCGCCGGATCAATGCCGTGCGGAAGCTGCGCGAGGGTATCCTGTACAAGAAAGGGGCGGAGATCCGTTTGGTCGCCCAGACGCTCGGGGAACTGGCGGAAATCCGCCGCTTACTAGAGGAATCCGGCTTCACATTGGCCCGGCCGTTCGTCAAAGCCAAGCAGTGGCGGCAACCGCTGTACGGCGTCGCCGAGGTTGCCCGATTCTTGACGCTGATCGGTGTGACACCGCGTCCGACGAG
>JBBRUN010000389.1:0-5596 GCA_038247765.1 Gemmatales bacterium
AGTTGGTGCGCCGGTGTCGGCGTCATGGCGGCACTCGGCATCGGCTGTTGGATGATCGTCGATGCGGCTGTGAATCGCGCGGCTCCGGCCGGTTGGCTGGTGGCAATTCTCGTCGCATGCGTACTGGCGGCCCTGCAATTGGGCTGCCTCGCCGTGATGGGGGTCTACTTACTCCAGATCTTCCGCGAAGTGAAGGGCCGGCCGACATACATTGTCCGTGGGGCGAGGCCAACTCGCGAAAACCGGACGGCACGGCCGCGTTCCTTGGCCTTGGCGCGGTGACGATGAAACCCTTGGCGAAAGCGATCCTCCACGCCTCGGCGACCGTCTGCATCCTGCCGGCGCTGGTGCTGTATTGGCTCAGCGCCGCGGTCATCGGCAAGAATCGGGCGCTCGAAGGTTCGTCTCAGAGCTTCGCGATTCTCCCAGGAATGCCCGGCGTCTTCCTGCGGCGGGCGTTCCTCGCCCGAATACTCGCCCGGTGTCACTCGTCAGCCGAAATCGGCTTCGGCACGCTCTTCTCGCAAACCGGTGCGCGTCTCGATGAGAACGTGTACGTCGGCCCGCACTGCCACTTGGGCTGGGTTCATTTGGAACGCGACGTGTTGCTCGCAGCCGGGGTGCATATCCCCAGCGGCGGGCAGACACACGCGTTTGACGACCCGACCGTGCCGATCCGCGAGCAAGGCGGCGAACGCAAACTGGTGACCATCGGGTCCGGGGCGTGGATCGGCAGCAATGCGATCATCTTGGCGGATGTCGGCAAAGGCACAGTCGTCGGCGCCGGCTCGGTGGTCACCAAGCCTTTACCCGATAACGTAATTGCGGCGGGTGTGCCCGCAAAAGTGATCCGCCCGCGCTTCCCCGAATCAGCCCCGGAGCCGTTGAACCGATGAATCCTTTGGTGAACCAAGACCACACGCACGCCGGCAAACTGTCGGTGCTCATCCCCGTTTACAACGAAGAAAAGACGGCGTCCGAGATCATCACGCGCGTCCTCGCCCTCGGGGCCGTGGTCAAGGAAATCATCATCGTCGACGACGGTTCCACCGACCGCACCGCGGAAATTCTGCGCGCCCGCGTGGCCAACGAGTCGAAGTGTCACTTCCACGCCATGCCCAAGAATGGCGGCAAAACCTCGGCCATCCGCAAGGCGCTCGAACTCGCCACCGGCGAGATCATCATCATCCAAGATGCGGATCTGGAATATGACCCCGCCGAGATCCCGGACGTGATCGCCCCGATTCTCAACGGCTTCGCCGATGTCGCCTTCGGCAGCCGGTTCCTCGTCCGCAAGGCGGCGCGGGTGCTCTACTTCCGCCACTACCTCGCCAACATGCTGCTCACGTTCCTCTCGAACCTGCTGACCAACCGCAACATGACGGACATCGAGACGTGTTATAAATCGTTTCGGGCCGAGGTCATCAAGCCGTTGAAACTCACGAGCAAGGGCTTCGGGATGGAAGTCGAGATCACGGCGCTGATCTGCAAAACGACGGCCCGCACCTACGAGGTGCCGATCTCGTATTACGGTCGTTCGTACGAGGAAGGCAAGAAGATCGACTTCATGGACGGCGTCGCGGCGCTGTGGTACATCGGCTACTACAACTTGGTGAAGCCGTGGTTCGGTTCCGCGCGGCGCTATGTGCGCGAGGTGAACGAAGGGTTAGCGAAGAGAATGGCGGTGGAAGTGCCCGCTTTCGACGGCGCGGTTGTTCCCTCGGTAGAGCCGAACGCGTGAGCGTTCAGCCGATCAGTGCGAGCAACTCGGAGCAAGCCGCTTGGAGTTCCGTCGGCCCGGCGCTCGGATGGTAGAATGCCACGACCGACCGCAGCGCGTCGGAAAACTCGTTGCGGGCGGTGGCGTATTCGCGGTGGAGGGCGGCGGGGTCGGCCGACCAGCGCTCGGCGATCGCGCGGATCGGCAGCCCCTCTTGAAACCGCAACCGCAATAGTTCGATGCGTCTCAAGGCGCGTTCCCCGACCCGCTCCGCCGTCTCGGCTTGAACGCGCGCCGCTTCTTTCAGAAGCGCCTTGGCCCACGCCTTATCGAACGCGGCAGCCAACGTCGTGTCGTCCGCCTCGACTTCCGCGGGGAGTGAATCGGGAAGTCGGCGCTCGCTTTCGTGCCTCCGGGCGATGTTGCGAAGGGCACCGAAGAAATAGGCCCGGAAGCCGCCGGGGTGTCTCTCGTCGACTTTGGCGAGTATCCCGCCGGTGCGGAAGCATTCGACGAACAAATCTTGAACCGCGTCGTCGAGTTGGGGGAGTCGCGTCGAACTTCGCCAACGCGCGGCGAGGTACGATCTCGCCACCGGTTCGTACGACCGAGCGAATCGCTCCCGCGCCGCCGCGTCCCCGGCAACGACCTCGCGGAGCAGCGTCCAGCACGTCGGCGGGTCGGGGGTCACGAATTGTCGCCGACTGGCGTGTTCGTCTCGGCGGGTAGCGGGCTGGCCGAGCGCGGGCGCACCGGGAACTGGACCCCGAGATAAATATCGGCCAGGGGCACGCTGGCCGGAACCGAGTCGTGGGCCATGGTGGCATCCAGCCCGACGAATTCGGATTGCGACCAAGTGCCGTCGGGCCGGCGGGCGAACCGCTCGATCGGCGGTTCATCTTGGGAAACGAGGACGTACTCCATCACCGAGGGCATTTGCTTATAGTGGCGGAATTTTGTAGTGCGGTCGTACTTCTCAGTCGAGTCGGTCAACACTTCGATGACGACCTTCGGGTTGGTCAAGGTGTCGCGGTTCTCCGGGGCGTACTCCGGTGGGCCGCAGACGATCAGCAGGTCCGGGTAAGTGTACAGCCCGGTTTTATTCACTTTGACCCGCAAATCGGCGACGAAGACTTGGCAGGATCCGCCCTGTAGCCGTGCGAATAAGTGTCCGGTCAGATTCCGCGTCAAAACGTTGTGCGTTCTGCTGGCGCCGGCCACGGCGAACATTTCGCCATCGAAGAACTCGCTCTTCCGTTCGGCCTTTTCGTCCAAAGCGAAGTATTCTTCGACGATCAACTTGCGCGGCTTGAGCAGTGCTGACACGGTGGCACCTCCGGGTGTGCGGGTCATTTTATCAGCGGGCGCGCCGGTGGGGCCAGCTCTTTGTACTTCGCCCGTTCGGCTTGCCACTTCTTGACTTCGTCCGGCTTGTTTGTCGCGGTGTAGAACGCGACCAACCGGTCGAGGGCTTCGGGATGCGTTTACTTCTTCGGGTCTGCTGACTTCTCCAGCTCCGCGAGCAGTTTCTTGAAGTCGTCGCGGGCGTGGAGCGGGGCGAGGTCGGTGTTCTTCTTCAGAAGTGCGGCGTCCTTGAAGCCCGCATTCACCGCCTTCTGGAGTAGTTGCACGGCACGCTTAGCATACTCGTCCTTCTTGTCCGCGAACTTGCCGTCGGCGACGGCGTAGACGCAGGTGAAGTTGTACCACTGGTCGGCGGTCCAGTCGGCGGTCCAGTTCGACGACTTCGTCAGATCGGCGACTTCGGCCACGGCCTCCGCCACCTGCCCCGCGTGGAGTTTGGAGTTGGCGCGAGACGCACGCAGTCCCAGCTGCTCTTGCTTTTCGGTCAGTTCGACGGCGCGATCCCAGTCCTTCACCGCGTCGGCGTACTTCTCGATGCGGTCGTAGGTTTCCGCCCGGCCCCAGTGGCTGTTCCGCAAGTACTCTCTTGCCCGCACGGCACGCGGTTCCCTCTCATGCACCGGTTGCAGGGTATCGATCGCCTTTTGGAACCACACCAGACTGTCCGCCGGTTTCCCGCTGTCCCGCATTAAGCAACCGAACATGCCGTAACTGCCGCCCAGTCCGATCCGGTAGCCGGGCTGTGCCGGGAAGTCGGCGACCAGCTTTTCTCGGACCGCCAATCCGACGCGGTGGTGCTCCTCGGCCTTTGGTCGGCGGCCCATGTCTGTCAGCAGAAGCCCCAAGTTGTTGTGACTGACGGCCAAGTCCTGGCGATAGGCGGGTACCGAGGGAAAGTCGGCGACCAATTTCTCCCTCATCGCCAACCCCCGGTGATACTGCCCCTCCGCCTCCGATTGTTTCCCCGTTTCCGCCATCAAAAAGCCAAGGCTGCTCAGGGTGAAGGCCAAGCTGGAGCGGTAGTCGGGCACGGCGGGGAATTCGGCGACCAACTTTTCCAGGATCGCTAATCCCTTGCGGTACTGCTCCTCCGACTCCCGCCTCCGACGGAGTTCCGCCATCAGATCACCCATGTTGTTATGGCCGATTGCTAACTTCTGGCGATACTCGGCGATGCTGGCAAAGTCGGCGGCCAGCTTTTCCAGGATCACCAATCCCTTGAGGTACTGCTCCTCTGCCTCTGGTCGCTTCCCGAGTCCTGCGAGCAGATTCCCCTGGTTGTTGTGGCTGAAGGCCAAATCCCGGCGGTGGTCGGGGACGGCGGGGAATTCGGCCGCCAGTTTCTCACTGACTGCCAAACCGTGGCGGTACTCCTCCGCTGCCTCCGGTCGCCGGCCCAAGTCCTTTAGGAGGTTCCCCAGATTGTTATGGCAATGCGCCAATTCCGTGCCATATCTGGGGTCGGTGGGAAAGTCGGTGGCTAACTTCCGGAAGCCGTCTCGGGCCATTTGGTTGGCGGCAACCGCTTCCTCCCAACGCCCCAGTCGGAGTTCAATCAGGCCGACGCGGTACGCGGCCTGGGCCGTTCGGGCGCGGGTCTTCTCGTCGTCGGCCTTCTCCCCGGCGAACTCCCGGTAGTATTTCAGCACTTCGGTCAGGAACGTCTTCTGTTCCTCAGTGATCGTTTTCTGCGTGCTGAGCGAATCGCCGGTGACCCCCGAGACCATAGCGTTGAGCACCTGGCGCGTGCGATCGTTGGCATTTTCCGCGTTTACCCGCTGGGTGGCCTCTCGCTCCTTGGCCCCCCGCTCCGCGGCGGCGGCGGCAATCGCTTTCTTCTCGTTCGCCTCCGCCTTCTCCCTCTGAGCAGCTTCCGCCGAGCGGGCGACCTCCTTTGACGCCGCCTCGCTCCGCGCGATGCCCTCCTGCCGCCGGGCCTCGATCAGCCCGAGCGTCGTCCCCGCCATGCCTGCCAAGAGGACGAACAACACCAGACTCGCCGCGATCACCTGCCCCTTGTTCCGCCGCACGAACTTCTTCAGCCGGTAGGCGGTGCTGGGCGGATGAGCCTGAACCGCCTCGCCGCCCAGATAACGCAGCACGTCGGCCGCGAAACCGTTGGCCGTCTCGTAGCGCCGGGTACGGTCCTTTTCCAGCGCCTTCATCACGATCCAGTCGAGTTCGTTCCGCAGCAGGCCCGTCAGTTTCTTCGGGTCGGTGCCGCGATTGGCACTCAGCGACGGCAGGGCGTCGGCGGTGGATAGCTTCGTGCTCGGCCGCGGCGGTTCCTCTTCACGGACGACCCGCAGCATTTCCATCAGCCCCCGCTTCTCGAACTCCTTCTTGGAGAACGGCGGACTTCCGGTGAGCAGTTCGTAGAGCAGTACGCCAAGGGCATACACGTCCGAGCGGGTGTCGATGTCCAGGTTGTTGAACGTGGCCTGTTCGGGGGACATATACTGCGGCGTGCCGACGACCCCGCCGAAGCCGGTGTCGATCGTGTGTTCGGTC
>JBBRUN010000390.1:0-5570 GCA_038247765.1 Gemmatales bacterium
GCGGCCGCTTCGCGAACTTTTTGCACGGCCGGGAGCAGCAGACCGATCAGGATGGCGATGATCGCGATCACCACCAAGAGTTCGATCAGCGTGAAGGCTCGTCGGTTCGTTGGGCGAACGGAAAACATGGGACACCTCGGAGTCGAGAAGGACAATGCCCAAATCGGGCTTAGAATGAAAATCCGCACGGAGTGCGAAGTTGACGCTTGGTTGCAGTTCACAAAGAAGATTTCGTGAAGCTGATAATAGCAGCGCACCATGGTGGTGCTACAAGTGCAATTCACAAAGATTTCATAAATTATCAAATGCACGGCCGATGCCAACGAACTGTCCTGCGGGCCGTTTCTAGCAACAATTCTTTATAAGTCATTTCAAAATATAGCCTTGTGGAAATTGTTTTGCTGCTTTTTGGGGGCGACTTCGCACTCGGACTTGCCGACAATCTGCCCAGAACAATAGCACGCCGAAGGTCGCAAGTGAGAAGTTTGCACGAAGATCGCGCAGATGTGCCGGTTGGAAATCTGATTTTGGCTCGTCTGTCGCACGGGTTCCGCGAACCCACAAATGCCCGCTTGAGCCAAGAGTCGTTCACAGAGAAGCATTTCGGCATTCCGCATATTTTTCCTGAACTGCACGATCCGGACAACCGATACCACTCCTCAGCCAAGGAATACTCGGCATTCCACGAGGGGGGAAGAATGTCTCAGTCCAAAACCGTGAAGCGCGGCGTCGCCGTCGCCGCTTTGCTGCTCACCATGTCCACCGGCTGCGTCCAACCGTGGGTCGCGCAGCGCATCGAGCAGAAGTACGATCACAAGAACGACTTCCGGACTCCGCTGCTGCCGCCGATCCGCGATGGCTTCCCCGAGCCGAAATGCGAAGACCCGCCCAGCGACAACGAAGTGCTCCGCAGCCTGCCGCCGAAGATCCGCGGCGTGCCGTACATCTACGAAGAATTTCACGACGACATCACCATCGTGAAGAACCGGATCATCGACAAAATCGATCCGCCGCGGTTCTTCCCGCTCGTTGGTATGGCCCAACTGCACCACTGCCACTGGGAATGCGGCGTCTACTACAACGAGACGATCCAGTCGAGTTACCCGAATCCGGTCTACATCAAGAAGGCCAAGGTCGAGGTCGTCTATATCGACAAGGATCACCTCCACCTGTACGTCGGGCCGAACACCGACACGCAGAAAGATGTCCTGCTCGAAATGACCAAGTGGAACTAGTTTGAACCCCTCCGTCGCCCCGGCGATTCGAGCGAGCCGGCGAACCGCGAGGTTCGCCGGCTCGTTTCGCGTTAAGCTGCGGGGAAGTTGTCAACTATCGCGGCCGGAATCGGGCCGGGAAACGGCGCGTACGGTGGCGCGGGGTGCGAGTTGTCGTAAACTGCACCGTTGGCGTTGTGATCCGGGTTCTGCCGGGTCGATGAAAGGTGCGGTCGATGCGGCGCGACTTGACCGGGCGGTCGATCCTCATCACCGGCGCATCCCGAGGGATCGGCCGGCGAGTTGCGCATCGATTGGCAAAATGCGGGGCAAGGTTGACCGTCGCGGCGCGTTCCGAAGACGAACTCGCCTCGCTCGTCGCGGAAATTCGTACCCTCGGCGGCGTCGCCGAAGCGGTGGCGGTCGATTTGACCGATCCCCAGCAGCGCGAATGGCTCGTGGCGGCGGCGGTCGAGCGTTACGGCGGCCTCGACATCTTGGTGAATGCGGCCGGGGTAGCCAGTTTCGGCGAATTCGCGACTTCGACACCCGAAATTCTGCGGAAGGTGATGGAAATCAACTTCATCGTGCCGGTGGAATTGATGCGTTTGACCCAACCGCACTTGGCAGCGAGCGCCCGGAGCGGGTATCGTCCAGCGATCTTGAACTTGGCGAGCATCTGCGGCCGCTGCGGGATCCCGAGCTTACCGGAGCACTGCGCCAGCAAGCACGCCTTCGTCGGCCTGACCGAAACCGTGCGATCCGAGTACGCCCGCTTCGGCATTGACGTGCTGCTGGTGCTGCCGGGGGTCGTGCAGTCGGACGATTTGAAAAGGCATTTGCTCCGCAACGAGGGGCAGATTTATTTGAACTTCGAGGGGGCCCAGAAGGCCGACGAAGTCGCCGATGCGGTGGTGACGAGCCTGATCCGCAACCGGCGCGAGCGGGCCGTCGGGTTCGTCTCGCGGGTCGTCTGGTGGTCCCGGCGCTTGTGGCCGCGGGTGTTGCGGCTGGTGATGTTGCGGAAGGTGCAGAAGTTCGCGGCGCGGCAGACGAAAGGCTGAGCATGTGCGGGATCGCGGGGATGATCGACTTGACCAACGGCCGGCAACTCGCCCCGCGCGGGGCTGTCGCGCGTATGGCCAAGGCGATCGTGCACCGCGGGCCGGATGAAGACGGCTTCCTCGACGTACCGGGCCTGCACTTGGCCAATACGCGCTTGTCGATCGTCGGCCTCGCCGATGGCCGCCAACCGATTGCGAACGAAGACGGCAGCGTCGTGACGGTGTTCAACGGCGAGTTTTATAACTACGCCGAGGCGAAGGCCGCGCTCGAAGCGAAGGGGCATACCTTCCGCACCCACACCGACACGGAATTGATCCCGCACCTTTGGGAAGAACACGGCGTCGACTTTTGGGAACAGCTGCGCGGGCAGTTCGCCATCTGCCTCTACGACCGCAAGACTGGCGAAGTCGTCATCGGCCGAGATCGCGCCGGGATCTGCCCGCTTTTCTACAGCGTCCAGCGGATCGAAGGTTCCGACTGGCTACTGTTCGCTTCGGAAATCAAGGCGCTGTTCGCCTCCGGGTTCGTGACGCCGCAGGCCGACCCCGCCGGGCTGAGCCAAGTCCTGAGCTTCTTCGCGATCCCCGGCCCGGCCACGATGTTCCGGGGCGTGCAGTGCATTCTCCCCGGCCGCTATCTGCACCTCAAACCGGGGCGGGCGAGCGTCGCGGCCCAAACCCAACAGCGCATCTACTGGCAGGTGAACTACCCGGATCAAGGCGACGAAGATTACGGAGCCGACGAAACCCGAGTCGTCGATGAATTCGAAGCCGTGCTGTACGCCGCGGTCGATCGGCGCTTGCGGGCCGATGTGCCGGTGGTGTCGTACCTTTCCGGTGGCGTCGATTCCTCCCTCGTCGTGGCGATGGCTTGCCGGGCGCTCGGCCGGGCGATCCCGACCTTCACCGTCTCCGTCACCAAAGAAGGCTTCAACGAAGAGAGCGAAGCCCTGCAAACGGCGAAGTTCCTGGGCTGTTCGCCGATCGTCGTGCCCTGCGGCGATGCGGAATTGCGCGGCGACTACCCGGAGTTGATCGCGGCGACGGAGTGCCCCGTCATCGACACAGCCTGCTTGGGGCTGATGCACTTGGCACGCTCGGTGCACCAACATGGGTACAAAGTCGCCCTGACCGGCGAAGGGGCCGACGAATGGCTCGCGGGCTATCCGTGGTTCAAAATCAGCCGTCTGACGAAGTTCCTCGAAGCGGTGCCCGGATTGGGTTACGCCGTGCGCTCCGGCGCTGCCAAGCTGATGGGCCAACCGTCATTCGCGCGGGATACCTACGACCGACCCGAGCAACTCTTCGGCGGCCGCAACGGCTGGCTCGACATCTACGGCATGATGAGCTTCAGCAAACTCCGGTTCTTGACCGGCGACATGCGCACGGCCGTGTTGAAGCATTCGGCGTTCGACGATCTCGAACTGCCGACGGGCCTGCGCCGCTGGCATCCGTTCCACCGGGGGATGTACCTCGGCGCCCGCGTGATGCTGGCCGGGCACCTGCTGAGTTCGAAGGGCGACCGCGTGGCGATGCATTCGTCCGTGGAGGCCCGCTACCCGTTCCTCGATGAAGACGTCGTCGATTTCATGGCGAAGTTGCATCCGCGCTGGAAACTCCGGGGATTGCTGCGAGATAAGTTCGTCGAGCGCAAAGTCGCGCAGCGCTGGTTGCCGAAGGACGTGGCTTGGCGGCGGAAGAAGATGTTCCGCGCCCCCATGGATAGCTGGTTCGGCCAGAATCAACTGCCGATGCCCTGGATCGAACAAGTGTTGTCGCCGGAATCGCTGCGCAAAAGCGGCTACTTCGATGTCGATGCCGTGGCGAAGGCCCGAATTCAGCTGGCGGGCATGCGGACGCGCTCGCTCGGCCGGCCCGCCCTCGAGATGGGCCTGACCGCTGTGATGGCGACGCAACTCTGGCACCACCTGTTTTTGAAGGCCGACCTTTGCGAACTGCCGAGCGCGCTGCCGCAATCGACGGCGCGGGGGGTGGCCGCATGAGCTACGCCCTGCAAACACTCTGGCACGAAAAGACCCGCTACGCCGCCGGGGTCGGGGCGGTCGCGTTCAGCGCCGTCCTCATGGTGCTGCAAGTCGGCCTGCTCCTCGGGCTGTTTGAAACCACCAGCATCCCCGTGGATCACACGAGCGCCCACATTTGGGTCGGCTCGCAGGACGTTCGCAGCGTCGATCTCGGCGTGCCCATCGGCGTCAATTCCCACATGGCCCGGCTCACCGAGAAGCGCGGCATCGTCGGCCAACCCGAGCTGTTCTTGACGGGGTACGCCAACGTCACTCGTCCCGACGGCGGGATGGAGCGTTGCTTTATCCTCGGCAGCGGCCTCGACCCGGACGCCGCCGGTGCGGCCGTCGAACTCACGCCCGAACTGCGCACGGCTCTGACAATGCCCGACAGCATCGTCATCGACGAATCGGAGTTGGAGCGCACCGGGCTGAACAGCGTCGGCAACCGCATCAAAATCAACGGCGTCGAAGTGACGCTCGTCGGCGCCGTGAAGGGGATGAAGAGCCTGGCCGCCCCGTGGGTGATGTGCTCCCTCACGACGGCCCGCAAGATCCTCGCGACTTACATGACGCACGATCAAACATCCTACTTGTTGGCCCGGGCCGAGTCGCCGCAGCGGGCCAAGGAAATCGTGGACGAGCTGAACGCCGAGTACCCCGAGATGCGGGCCTATACGGCCGACGATTTCAGTTTCAGTTGCCGCTGGTATTGGCTGACCCGCACGAAAGCCGGCATCGCCATCGGCTACGCGGCCCTGCTCGGGCTGCTGGTCGGGGCCGTGATCACCGCGCAGACGCTCTACAGCGCGACCATGGCCTCGGCGCGCGAGTTCGCCACGCTGCTCGCCCTCGGGATTCCACGGAAGAAAATCTACGGCCTCGTCATGGAGCAATCGTTTTGGGTCGGTGCCGCCGGCCTTGTGGTGGCGTTGCCGGTGGTGTATCTGCTGTCGCTGGGGGCCGAAGCCGGCGGGGCGAAGGTGGTCTTGCGCTGGGAAGTCTTGGCCGGTGCGACCGTGTTGACGATGATCACGGCCCTCGGCTCGGGCATGTTCGCCCTGCGATCCGTTCGGAACATCCAACCGATGAGCTTGTTGAGGTAATTCGGCAGTTGGCAGTTGGCAGTCAGGGTGGAAGCCCTGGGTGAGTTTGAAGAATAATATCCTCCCCGAAGGGGCCGGCGTAGTTGGTTTCTCAAAGCCGGCCCCTTCGGAGCGGAAGCAAAGGCGAACGTCTACCCAGGGCTTCCGCCCTGGGCTGTAAAA
>JBBRUN010000391.1:0-5545 GCA_038247765.1 Gemmatales bacterium
TCGTGTTGGCAAACGTATTTTCGCAGGACAACAGGTTCCTCTGGCAAACAGAAAAACCCAGCCGCGCTGCGTGGCTGGGTCGAAAGTCTCTTACCATCGGGTTACTTATTCCCCGCCGCCTTCTCCCCGAGGGCGGCTTGGGCCGCGGCCAAGCGGGCGATCGGCACGCGGAACGGGCTGCAGCTTACGTAATCCATGCCGATTTTGTGGCAGAAAAAGACCGAATCCGGGTCGCCGCCACGTTGTAGTGTTAGCCGGGGCCAAAACGCTTTGAGCGAGCGTTATGCGCTTTCTTAAACCGTGCTTGGGAGTACTTCCGGTTGCGCGCAGCCCAATTTCGGTAGTTCTCCAAGATACCCTTCTCGGGATCGGAGAGCGACGGGACACCCGATTCATCAACCATTGCCGTGGCTACTTTCAGTGCGGACTCGCCGGCTAACCAGCCCTTTTCTCTCAGCCGGTCAAACGTGCCTTGAGCACTCGTCGCCCCTGGGCGCACTCCTGCAAGGATGCTCAAGGCATTTGCCTCTTGCGGTGTGATGAAGATGGTCGGTGCTAGTGTAGCCATGGCGTTTACCCCTATATATTATACTACTCAGAAAATTCACATTACAGGTGGACTTTCCGAATTCCTAATTTTTCTGCACATGTTGGCAACGGATTGGGTGTATTCCCCCGAGGTAAACCGCTGTTGATTTATAATCATCGCAACGGCCGTCAGCCGAATACTCGGTGATCTCGTCGTTGTAAAGTGTCAGAACGAGAGCGTCTGCGTTTTGGGGCAATTCGATCTCCACCGCACCATTCTTGTCGTCCTTCCACAAGGCGATCACACGTGAGGGTTGTTGGTGGTGCAGAGGGCGCGATAGATTACACATGCCGATACTGGTGACGCTGAGCACCGCGCAACCTGGGTCGTCGGCAAGTACCATAGCATAGCGGTTGGGCCAACGCGTTTTCAACTGCGGCCCATCCATCAGCAAGGCGATGACGAGGTTCGGGCCGACTGTGCGTAAAATTTGGCTGATCGGGTCTTGCCTAGCGAGATCCTCGCAAATCAAAACCGACATGGTCAGCCACTCTTCCAGTGCGAAGAAGTTTAACTGCCGGTCGCGGATGGCGATGCCTTCCCACCACTTGAGGGCGGGGTTCAATTGCGCGGCCAATCCATACGTGGCGATTTGTGCGTCGTCGAGTTGCCACCGGTGGTGCTTGAATTGCTCGACGCCGGATTTCGAGGATGGGAAAGCCATTTTGACCGAGTTTGTCCCCTGCGGTGAGGTTCCGGAAGATTGGCAAATACCGCTGATCAGGACAGACCGATACTCGAAGGCGATCGGTTGGAGTGCGTCGAATTGCCCATAGGTCAGCGCGCCTTCGGGTAGGACGATGGCGTCGATCCTGCCGACCTTGTCCGTTGCCGATTTTAGGATCGCCCTCAAGTCATCCGACAAACGCGTCGTGAGTTCTTCCGATTCGGGAGTCTCCAAGCGAAACAGGCCGAACCCATCCGCGAGTTGGGCGCCGTGCGACTCATCGGGAAGCGGGCGAAACGATTGAGGAGAGACCTCGGTCGGCCATGGGAGTATCAGCAAGTTCAGTGAGTGTTGACTATCGTCGCGATCTAAAGGGACGTTATTCCACAAGGGTTCGACTTCGCCCGTGGGGCAGAGGCAAATATTCAGCGAGAACGACCGGAGCGTCAACCCTTTTTGAGACGTCCTAAACTTGGGTAAAACCCGAGCGCGGGTCGGGTGAATCGTACGACACAGCGACGCCCCACCTTCGGATCTCAGCAGAGTACTTTGCGCTGCTTCGTGGAACGAGGGACTTTCCAGATTTTCTTCGTACGGTACCGCCAACGAACCTACAAATTCACAGGCCGCATCCGCCGCGGCGGAAAGCTGTAGCAGCGCACGGCAACACGGCAAGTGATCGCTGAGCCTGCTGACGGATATGGAAGCATTTGAAACGAGTTCAGCCCACCAATCGAGGACAGGTTGCGGAAGTTGGGGTGGCTGGCTTACCGCTGATCGCCTCCACGCAATACCGACTTCTCGCATCCAACTCGCCCAGCTCAACTCTTCAGATTCCATCTTCTCTGCCCAAATCCAATCCTTGGGTGTTTGTGGTTTAGGTGGCCAGTCGGCAGAGACCGCCACCCGATACCCCGCCGATCGATCAAGCAAAGTCGCAACGATTGCGAATACGTCGGGTGGCCAGCTCGGGCACTCGATTTCCGCTTCTGACTTCCAACAATTGGGAGCAAGGAAGCGGACGACTTCCCCGATTGTCAATTCGGTCGGTTCCGGAGTGGCCATAACCAATCCCAAAGCGAAGAATATGGATAGGAAAAGCCGGATCCAGTCAAAGGCTCCGGCTTTGTACGGTTCTACTTATTCCCCGCCGCCTTCTCCCCGAGGGCGGCTTGCGCCGCGGCCAAGCGGGCGATCGGCACGCGGAACGGGCTGCAGCTCACGTAATCCATGCCGATTTTGTGGCAGAAGAAGACCGAATCCGGGTCGCCACCGTGTTCGCCGCAGATGCCGACTTTCAGGTGCTGACCGTGTTTCGCCTTGCGGCTGGCTCGACCCTTTTCGATGCCGATCTTCATCAACTCGCCGACGCCGCCGAAGTCGATCGTCTGAAACGGATCGATGGGGAGAATCTTGTGCGCCAAGTACGTCGGCATGAAGCCCTTGATGTCGTCGCGGCTGAAGCCGAACGTCATCTGCGTCAGGTCGTTGGTGCCGAAGCTGAAGAACTCGGCCTCTTCGGCGATCTTGTCGGCGATCACGCAGGCCCGTGGGATTTCGATCATCGTGCCGATTTGGTATTCGACTTTCGTACCGTGCTTGGCGAAGGCGGCTTCGATGATGTCGATGGCCCGCTTCTTGAGGATCACGAGTTCGTCGATGATGCCGACGAGCGGGATCATGATTTCGGGGATGACTTTCTTGCCCGACTTTTGCACTTCGATGGCGGCTTCGATGATGGCCCGCACTTGCATGTCGCCGATTTCGGGGAACACCAGCGGCAACCGGCAGCCGCGGAAGCCCATCATCGGGTTCATCTCGTGCAGTTCTTCGACGCGCTCGAAGATCTTCTCGACGCTCACGCCGATCTGCTTGGCCACGGCTTCGGCGCCGGCTTTGTTTTCCTTCTGCGGCAGGAACTCGTGCAGCGGCGGGTCGAGCAGGCGGATGGTGACGGGGTAGCCGTCCATCGCTTCGAAAATCCCGACGAAGTCGGCCTTCTGGAACGGTTCGATCTTGGCGAGGGCCTTCTGTCGGCCTTCGGTAGTTTCGGCCAAAATCATCTCGCGGACCGCGGCGATGCGGTCGTCGCCGAAGAACATGTGCTCGGTGCGGCAGAGGCCGATGCCTTGGGCGCCGAACTCGCGGGCCTTAGTCGCATCGGCCGGGCTGTCGGCGTTGGTGCGGATCTTCAGCGTGCGGTACTTGTCGGCCCACGTCATCAGAGTGGAGAAGTCGCCGGTCATCGTGGGGTAAATCGTCTCGACTTTGCCGATCATCACGTTGCCCGTCGTGCCATCGAGAGTGATGAACTCGCCGGCCTTCACGACTTTGCCCGCGATGGTGATCGTCTGAGCTTTCTCGTCGATCTTGACATCGTCGCAACCCACCACGCAGGGCTTGCCCCAACCGCGGGCGACCACGGCGGCGTGGCTCGCCTTACCGCCGGTGCTGGTGAGGATGCCTTGGGCCGCGTGCATGCCGGCGACATCTTCGGGGCTGGTCTCCTTGCGAACCAAGATCAACTTGACGTTCGCATCCTTCTCGTGCATCTCCTTGGCTTCCGCCGAGTTCAGGACGACCATGCCCGTGGCCCCGCCGGGGCTGGCGGCGATGCCTTGCGCCACCGGCTTGATCTTGGACTTGGGGTCGAGCTGCGGCTGAAGCAAGTGGTTGAGCGAATCGGGCGGCACCCGCTTCACGGCGTCCATCTCGGTGATCTTGCCTTCTTTCGCGAACTCCACGGCGATCCGCACGGCGGCGGTGCCGGTGCGTTTGCCGGAGCGCGTTTGCAGCATGTACAGCGTGCCGTCTTGCACGGTGAACTCGATGTCCTGCATTTCCTTGTAGTGGACTTCGAGCTTCTCGCGGATGGCCATCAATTCCTTGTAGACCTTGGGCATCTCGTCGTTGAGCTTGGCGATCGGTTCCGGGGTGCGGATGCCGGCGACCACGTCTTCGCCCTGCGCGTTGATGAGGTAATCGCCGTAGAAGACGTTCTCGCCCGTGTTCGGATCGCGCGTGAATGCGACGCCGGTGCCGGAGCCTTCGCCCATGTTCCCGAAGACCATCGCCTGCACGTTGACCGCGGTGCCCTTGAGGCCGGTGATCCGTTCGATGCGGCGGTACTCGATGGCCTTGTTGCCGTTCCACGAGTTGAACACGGCGTTGATCGACAGCATGAGCTGCTGCTTCGGATCCTGCGGGAAGTCGGCGCCGACGTGCTTCTTGTAAACGGCCTTATACCGCTTCACGAGTTCTTTGAGGTCGTCGGCGCTGAGGTCGGTGTCGAGCTTCGCCTTCTTCTCGGCTTTGAGGGCGTGGATTTCGTGTTCGAAGGCTTCGTGCTCGCAGCCCATCGCCGTGCTGCCGAACATGTCGATGAGGCGGCGGTAGCTGTCGTAGGCGAAGCGCGGGTTGCCGGTGAGTTTGGCCAGCCCTTCGACGCTTAAGTCGGTCAGGCCGAGGTTCAAGATGGTGTTCATCATCCCCGGCATCGACAGTGCCGCACCGGAGCGCACCGAGACGAGCAGCGGATCATTGTTGTCGCCGAACTTCTTGCCGAAGGTGGCTTCGACCTTCTTCATGGCCGCGTCGATTTGGGGGACGGCCGCTTCGGGGATCTTCCGGCCGTGGTCGTAGTAGGCCGCGCAGACTTCCGTGGTGATGGTGAAACCGGGGGGGACGGGGATGCCGATCTTGCACATCTCGGCGAGGTTGGCGCCTTTGCCGCCGAGGAGCTCTTTCATCTTGCCGTCGCCGTCCGCCGTGCTGCCGCCGAAGAAGTAAACGTGCTGGGTGCTCATCGAACAGAGTCTCGTATAGAGAGGAGTGGCATCGCGCGGCGTCACGACCGACGACGTATTTCGGGGGTGTTTTACGGACGGGGCGACCGATAGGCAAACGGGGCGCTTGTCAACCGAAAAGTAGTTTCAAGCTCATGTGCTTGGGCCAGAGACAGCCCGTCCCAAGACGACACCGCAAATTGAATAAACCCGATCGGCCAACGGTCTGATACAACAGGAGTGTTCAGATTGTGGCACCCAGACACCCAGGAGTCGATCGATGAAGGCATTGCTGTTGGCCGCGTTGGCCGTGGCACTCGCGTGCACCGTGAGCTTCGCTGAAGACAAGCCCAAAGGAGACCAGAAAGTGACAGGCCCGCTCGATTTCAAACTGGACGGCATCGACGGCAAAGTAGTCGATCTGTCGAAGTACAAAGGCAAAGTCGTGCTGTTCGTCAACGTCGCCAGCAAGTGCGGCTACACGAAGCAGTACACCGGATTGCA
>JBBRUN010000392.1:0-5544 GCA_038247765.1 Gemmatales bacterium
CGATTTGCTGTTGGCGCTCGACCGCGAGTTGCCGATGCAAACCGCCGCCGGGTGGGTCGCGCCGACGCCGGTGGTACACACGGAGAAAGGCCCGCCGCCGGGGGGCGCGTCGGGTTGGCTGGGCCACGTCGATTTGCCGAGTTTGCTGATGACATCGTTGCGGCCGGTGCCGCCGAGCGAAGGCAAGACCCGAGCCGTGGCGATGCGCTTGACCGAGACGGCCGGTTACGCCGGGGCCTCGGCGATTCAATTCGCCCGCGATCCGGCGAATGCCGTGGCCATCGACAACGACGGGAAACGCGGGGCGGAGCTGGAACCCCGCGTCGGGGAGATCCCCCTGGAATTTAGCGCGAACGAAACCATCCGCGTCCGAGCCGAATGGGAATGATCGCAACTCTGGACAGCCGGCCACTCACTCGGGGTGGCCGTCTTGCCAGGCGAGCAGGTCGATGCAGATCGGCGGCACCTTGGCGTCCCCGGCGATGCGGCGGAACGTCGCTTGCAGCGGGGCGTAGTTGTCATCGGACGTCAGGAACTTGATGGACGGCTTCTTCGGGATTTCGATCTTGTCGCCGTACTCGCCGGTGGCCGCGGCGTTGCGGATGGCCGTCAGGGTGTATTCGTCGTGCGGCACGTGCAGGAACGGCATCACCCGGGCGCGCTCGTCCGGTTTGATCTCCGAACTGCACAGGACGCGGTTCAACAGCATGTTCATGATCTTGCGGGCCAGACCCATCCCCATCTCGACTTGGTAGGTCTTCATCCAATGCTGGTTCAGGTTGCGGATGTGCCCCTCGAGCAGCGCGTCGTACTCCTCTTGGCTCGCGACGGCGGCGTAATCGAACATCGCGGAAAACGAGAGCCGGGCCTTGGCCCAGATCCGGAAAGTATCCGAAGGCTTGGGCGATAACTTCTGGAAGGCCCGCAGCGCATTCCCCTCGACCGCCTCGTGGATGAGGGCGTGCAAGTCCGGGTCGGGGCGGTAATACGCCGTCAAAAGTTTCGGCCCGCGCTCGCGCAGGGCCGTGACCAATTCTTCGGGAGTATAATCTCGGGCCATCGGCATCGGTTCGTTCCCCACGGCCATCGTCGTGCGCGATTCGCTAGAGAGTGAGATAGCCGAAGCCGGCGCAAAGGCCACAGGGAAAGGGGGCAAAGGTTCATTCCCGGAACGCGACCCAAGCGCCGCGATCCGGCTCGCGGACTTCGTTCGGCCGGAAACGCGCCTTATATTCGAGGGACGCGCAACCTTCCACGAAGTACCCCAAATAGACCTGCGGCAAGTCGCGTTTCTTCGCTTCGGCGAGGACGCTGAGCACGTTGAATGTCCCCAAAGACCGTCCGCGTTCGTCCGGGTCGTAGAAGAAATAGATCGCGCTCAGGCCGACGGGAACCGGATCGACGTAGCCAACGCCGATGAGCCGGTCGCCGAGCCAGTAGCACCATTCCTCGGTCGGGAACGGGTTGTTCACGAAGCTGTCTTCGTAGCCCGCGGCGTCCTTCGGGCCGTGCTCGGGCCAACCCTTGGCATCGGACTGATAGGCGTGGAATTTGTCGTGCAGTTCCAACTTCGCCCGGCTCACCGAAGGCTCGCCGATAGTCAGCGTCAGCTCCTCGGCATTGGCTTTCCACGCCCGCTTCTGGCTGCGATCCGGTTTGAAAGTACCGACGGGCACACGGAGCGACAGGCAGCGCCGACACGCGGCGCACTCGGGCCGGAATAGAGCCGTGCCGAAGCGCCGCCAACCAAGTTGGAGTAGTCCGCCGAATTCGTCCGCGCTCAGGGTGCGCATGACCTCGTATCGCAGGCTCCAAGTTTGGTCGGGCAAGTACCCGCACCGACTCGGCGGGCTGACATACGAGTATTGGACTTGCATCGCGCGGTTCCCGTAGGGCGGGTACAGTCTTCGAAACCCGCCGTTCCACATGCGGGCTAGCGGCAGGTTCCGAAGACTTCCGAAGACTCCACCCGCCCTACGAAAGACACGTTAGGTATTATAAGATCAGGCTATCGTACCCGCCTTGGAACCCTTCCCATGCTGCGACTCCTCGCTCTATGCGCTTTCGCTTCGCCCTTACTCGCCGCCGAGCCGGCGCCGTGGGCCACGTACCGGGGGAACGCCGAACGCACCGGCAACACCGATGGCAAAGCCGTGCCCGAGAAACCCGTTGTGCTATGGGCCGTGCAATCGCAAGATCACTTCATCGCGGCGCCGGTGCCCGTCGGCGATTCGCTTTTCGTTTCCGGCTTCGGCGCCTTCAACCGGCCGACCATCGCGCTTTACCCGGCGCTCGACGGCAAGAAGCCGGCTTGGTCGCGCTCGGCCCCGTACCTCCGGCTCGCATCGGTGTCGTCGGCCGCTGTGTCCGGGAATTCGGTCGTCTTCGGTGATGGGCTTCACCAAGACTCCGGCGGCACGCTCCACTGCCTCACGGCCGACACCGGTCGCCCCGTTTGGCAGTTGGCTATGCCCGGCGATTTGATCCACCTCGAAGGGGCACCGACCATCGCCGATGGCAAGGTCTACATGGGCGCCGGTGCCGGGGGTGTCTTTTGCGTCGAACTGGAAAAGGCCACCCTCGACGGCAAGGACGTGACCGCCGCCGACGTGGTGAAACTGCAAGAGGCCAAGTGGAAGGAGTTGCTGGCGAAGTACGAAGCGGACAAAAAGAAGGATCCGGATTTCGCGGTGCCGCCGACGGAAGACATGCTGTTGAAGCCGGAGCCGAAGAAGGTGTGGCACAAAGGCGAAAAGAAATGGCACGTCGATGCGCCAGTCTGCGTCGTCGGCGACAAAGTCCTCGTTTGCACGAGCTATCTCGACAAAGAAAAAGTTGGCGAACGGGCCTTGTACTGCCTGAACGCCAAGACCGGCGACACACTCTGGACGCAACCGTTGACCCTGAATCCGTGGGGCGGGGCTAGCGTCAGCGGCGACACCGTCGTCGTGTCGGGCAGCAGCGTCGGCTACTACTTCACGCAGTTGAAGGGGGCCAAAGGTGAGATCGCCGCGTTCGGTTTGGCCGACGGCAAACCGAAGTGGAAGAAGGACGTTCAGGGCGGCGTCGTCGGGGCCGTGGCCGTGGCAGACGGGCTTGCGGTGATCACGGCAACCGATGGCAAAGTCCGCGCCTACGCTCTCGCCGACGGGGATCGCAAATGGATCTACGATTCCAAAAACCAGATCTTCGCGCCGCCGGCCGTGGTCGCTGGAATCGTCTACGTCGGGGATTTATCAAGTGGTATCCACGCGGTGTCGCTAAAAGACGGCACGCCGAAGTGGAAGCTCGACCTCGGCACCGACGCCGCCGTGAAGGCCCCCGGCATGGTCTATGGCGGTATCACGATCCACGGCGGCAAGCTGTTCGTCGGCACCTGCAATTTGGAAGGGCCAAACGCCCGCAAGGGCACTTGCTTGGTCTGCATCGGGGCGAAGTGATTCCGAGACCGGCGGCGCGGTCAAGTGTGCACGGCATCGAACATCCCCAAGACCACGGGGCCGAAAATCATAACGGGGAGCCACGCCGCCAGCGTCGGCGGCAGCACGTCGTGCTCGCCGAGGTATTTGCAAAAGTAGACGGCCCCGTACGCGACCGCAATCGCGGCCAAGCAAATGCCCACCGAAACGAAGACGTGGCGATTGTGATCCTGCAGAAAGATCGCCAGCGCGAGCAGCACCAGGAGGCAGCCGACGATCGGCCGCGTCAGCCGGACGTGGAAGAGCACGGCGACGTTCGTCTGGCGTCCGCCGTCGGGCTTGTTGAGCATGCCCCAAAGTCGGGGCGTCTCGGCGTAGTGGTACCAACTCGGCCGGCGTACGATCGTGTCGAAATCGACTTCGCGCGTCTTCAAGAAATACTGCCCCGGCCCGAGCCGCACGAGGCCTTCGGGCAGCGGGTCGGCCAGGCTCTCCGGTGTGGCGTTGTACAGGTGCCAGCCGTGCGAAAGTTTGCCTGGCCCCTCGGTCACGTACACGGCCTCGGCCGCGGTCAGGTGGATCAGGCCGCTGCTCGCGTCCGTCGCGGAGGTGTACTCGAACTTCGTCACTTTTCGCTGCATCTTGTAGGCGTCGTCCCCGACGAAGTGTTCTTTGGTCACGGAGTCGTACGCGCCGCGCACTTTCGTCGGCTTCCGCAACTCCGGATCGTCGCGCGGTTTCGACAGCGACTCCGCCATCCGCGGGATGACGAATTCCGAGTTGATCGGGCCGAACGACAACGCGACGATCGAGCCGAGCAGCACGGGGCGGATGACCCGCAGCGTCGGCACGCCGGCCGAGAGTTGCGGCAGCAGCTCGTTGCTGCGCTGCATCAGCGAGATCGTGAACACGGCCGCGATCACGGTGATGAACTCGCTGAGTTTGTCGAAGATCAGCGTCACCTGCACGGCGTAGTACCCCGCGATGTGCCTGGTCAGCGACGCGAGATTCCCTTGCTGATTGGTGAAGTCGCTGAGGTTCGTGAATAGATCCACGACGATGTACAAACTCAGCAAGCACGCCAGCACGATGATGTAGTTCAATGCGAAGCGGACGAAATACATCCGGTCGAGGATGGTCACGGGGCACTCCCTTCGGCCGGTTTGGGGCTCGGCTTGGCCGGTCGGCCACCGGGCCAGCGGACGCCTTTCCGGTAGTCGATCAGGAAGCGTTTGACATAGTCGTTCGCTTCCGTGGCGGCGTAGGTTCCGAAGCCGTTAGCCTTCAATTCTTCGATGACTTCGGGCAGCGTGCGATCCTCGTATTCGATCCGGTAGATCGCGGTGAGCAAACCGGTGCGGTGCAGGCCGGCTTTGCAGTGGATCAAAATCGGGTGCGGGATGCCGTTCTTCCAGTATTGATCGCGGATACCGTCGACGACTTCCAAAAATTCGTCGATGACGGCGGGCCGCCGGCCGGGTTGCGGGTTGTCTTCGAGGACGCCGCCGTCGAGAGAGATCGCGTTGACCCCGATGCCGGCGAGGACGTCGCTCTGGCGAACCGACGGATCGGCGAAGGCCCGCTCCGGGATCAGCGGATCGCGGGCTTCTTCTTGGAGGTTGATGACGGTCTTGATCCGGTAGCGCCGGGCCGCGTCGCGAAAGCCGGAGGCGGGGAGTTGGCCGGAGCGGTAGAACTGGCCAGCGGTGACAACGCGAAGCCGTTTCGATTGCTCGTAGGTGTACCGGTAGTAGAGGCCCGGCAGCCCGAGCACGATCCCGGCGATCAGAACTCCAAGGATCCAAGGCACAGCATTGCGCACCATTCCCATTCCAGGAGCTTAGCGGCGGACGGGCAAATGTGTCAACGGCAGAAAAGGGTAAAGGCATGGGACAGGCATATGCCTGTCCCAATGCCTGTCCCATGCCTGTCCCGGGGCGGGGTGAGAAAATGTAAGCGAATGTGGTCGCAACTACGTCTGCGATCGGATAATGTGTTTTGAAGATTCTAGAGCCTGTTATTGACTTTGTCATTCTATTGCCTGTTTCAGCATGATCATCACTGCGGCCATCCAATGCCAGCCTGCCAGGGTCAGAGTCAAGCGTTCGTAGTCGCGCGTCAGACG
>JBBRUN010000393.1:0-5530 GCA_038247765.1 Gemmatales bacterium
GGACGGCGCCGCGCGGACCTACCTCGCGGCGCTCGCGCTGCTTGGAGCGACTCTGGCAGTGGAGTCGGGGTACGACCTCCGCAGCCGCTGCATGCTCCACGCGAAGACCGCCGTCGAATGGCAACTCCTCGGCAAGCCGGGCGATGCCGACACGCCCTTCACGCTCGACAAAGACGGCGCGGTGAAGCTCTACAACGAGGCCCTCGCCGCAGCGGAGAAAGCGAAGCTGCCGATTGAGCTGAAGGAAATCACCCTCACGCCGAGCGACGACCTCGTGACGCTCGTGAAGAAGAGTATGGAAATCGCGGCCGTCGCAGTCGGGGAGGGAGACTGATGCTCGCCCTCGGCGTCGAATTGCTGATGGGGCGGGCGATCATCACCCGTTGGGACAACCGCGAAGAAGCGGAATGGCCCCCGCACCCGGATCGCGTCTTCATGGCCCTCGTCGCCGCGTGGGGCGAGACCGATGAAATTGAAACCCGCCGTGCCGCCCTCCAGTGGTTGGAGGTACTCCCGGCGCCGGCGCTCGCCGTGTCGGTGGAGCATTCCGTGCGCACTCCGTTCACGAGCTACGTGCCCGTGAATGACGACAGCAGCCCGGTAGGCAAAAAGGGGAACACCTACGGTGCGATGGGGAGCATCCCCATCGGCCGCAATCGTCAGCCGCGTAGTTTCCCCGCAGTCGTGCCCGATTCGCCGGTGCACTACCTCATTTGGGATGATGCCGAGGTTTCCGTGGAGCACCGTGCCGCGCTGGAAGAACTCTGCGCGCTCGTCACCTACCTCGGCCACTCGGCGACACCCGTGCGGGTTTGGATCGAGGATACGCCACCGCAGCCGACATTGATTGCGACTGACGGACGCGCGACACACCAACTCCGAGTCGCGGGACTTGGTCGCACCGACTACTTGAAGGGTCGCCACGCCATCGGGCTGCGACCGCAGCCCGCCCGCTGGCAGGGGTACGCCGAACCGGAGCCATCCCCCACGATCCCGGAGTATCCCGGCCCGTTCGATCCCGGCCTCTTCGTCTTCCGGCAAGTCGGCGGTCGCAAGTTCGGCTTGGAATCGTGCGGCATCGTCGTCGAAGCGCTTCGCAAAACGCTGATGAGCCGACACGGTGGAACATGCCCCGAATGGCTGAGTGGCCATGCGGCAGGCGAAGCCGTGAGCAAGATTGCCCGACCCGCGTACCTTCCGCTCGGGTTTGTCGAGCACGAACACGCCGACGGGCACCTGCTCGGCATGGCCATCGCTGTGCCGGTCGATTTCGCCGCGACGGACACGCTCTTCCGACTGCTGACAACCCATAGTCACTCGGAACATGCGGACGTGCCTTACTTGGAAATCGAAGTGCGCAATCCGCACTTCGGCGACCGCATCATCGGCACGATGGAACTTGAACTCGATGAGCGCACCGAGCGCAACCGGCAGAAGACCCTGCAGGGCCGCAACTGGATCGGCCCGGCGCAAACGTGGGCGACCATCACGCCGGTGATGCTACCCCAATTTCCGCGCCGCAAACTGACTCCCGAGGAAGTCGTGGCGCAGGCCTGCCTCGATTCGGGCTACCCGGAACCGGCCGTGATTCGCGTCGGTTTCTCGTCCGTCGTGCGCGGGTCGCCGCACACGCGCAGTTTCCACGTCAAGCGCCAGCAAGGCCGTCCCCCGCGCCCGCTTATCCACGCCGAGATCACTTTCCCGGTCCCCGTCGGCGGGCCCGTGCTGATCGGCGCCGGCCGCTACGCCGGCTATGGCGTATGCCGACCCGTGAATCAGGAGATCCCATGAGCCACCTCAACGCGGAACGCTTCGACGAGTTTTACGAAGCGGTTCACGGCTACCCGCCGTTCCCCTGGCAATCGCGGCTCGCCAAGCAAGTCTGCGGCGGACACTGGCCCAAAGCCATCGCGCTGCCGACGGCGGCCGGGAAAACCGCGTGCATCGATATCGCCGTCTTCGCGCTGGCCTGCGGCGCGCCGCAAGCGCCCCGACGGATATTCTTCGTGGTGGATCGCCGCATCGTCGTCGATCAGGCGAAGCTGCACGCGGATGGACTGGCGAAGGTGTTATGCGAAGCGGGCGCCGGCATCCTGAAGGATGTCGCGGATGCGCTCCGAATGATCGCGCAGGATGAACGCCCCCTCAATGTCTACGCACTTCGCGGCGGGATGTACCGCGAGACGGCGTGGGCGCGGTCGCCGCTGCAACCCACCGTCATCGCCAGTACGGTCGATCAAGTCGGTTCGCGCTTGCTCTTCCGCGGCTACGGCGTGTCGGATTCGATGAAGCCGGTCCACGCTGGGCTCGTCGGCAACGACGCGATCATCCTGCTCGATGAAGCCCACTGCGCGAAGCCGTTCCAGCAGACCGCCGATGCGGTCGCCCATTACCGCAGCTGGAACGAATCGAACGTTCCGTTCAAGTTCGTGACGATCACCGCAACGCCGGCGACCGACGACGATGTGATGCGCGACGACGAAGCGGATCGCAAACACAACGTCTTGGGTAAACGGATATCAGCGGAGAAGAAGGCTAAGCTGGCAATCGCAGAGAAAGCCAAGGGGAAGAACTTCACAGCGGAGTTAGTGAAAGCGCTGGCGAATCACGCGAAGGAGCTGGCCGTCGAAGGCGGCTGCGTCGGCATCATCGTGAACCGGGTCCGCACGGCCCGCGAACTGAGGAAAGTCCTCGGAGATGAGGCCGTCTTGCTCACCGGTCGGATGCGACCGCTTGACCGCGACAAACTCTTCGAGGCGAAGCTGAAGCCTCTGCTCTCCAATGCGGACGGCACGCCGCCGAAATTCGTCATCGGCACGCAATGCTTGGAGGTAGGTGCCGACTTCGATTTCCATGCCCTCGTGACCGAGTGCGCGAGTCTCGATGCCCTGCGCCAGCGGTTCGGCCGCTTGAACCGCGTGGCCCGTCGGAAAGTGGCCGAGGCAGTCATCGTCATTCGCGGCGACCACATCGATGATACTTCGGAGGATCCGATCTACGGCGAAAGCTTGGCGGAGACGTGGAAATGGCTGAAATCCATAGCGACGGACGATGTCATCGACTTTGGCATTGCCGCGATGCGCACAGCCCTCGAAGGAGTCGATCTCGCACCTCTAAACGCCCCGTCCGTCGATGCTCCCGTCCTATTTCCGGCTCACCTCGATTGTTGGGTGCAGACGAACCCGCTCCCCACACCCGATCCCGATCCGGCCCTCTTCCTCCACGGCCCGAAGCAGCCCGGCCAGCCCGATGTTCAAGTCGTCTTCCGCTCCGATCTCGGGACGGATGACAAGAAGTGGGCGGACATCGTCGCGCTCTGCCCGCCGTCGTCGTCCGAAGCGGTGGCGGTGCCGATCGGCCTCTTCAAGAAGTGGCTGGCCGGGGAAAAGCTCGACGACAACACCGGCGACATCGAAGGCGGCGAGCTCGAGGAAGGCGAACCCGAGTTAGTCGAGGCTCAAATCGCCTTGCGGTGGATGGGAGCCGAGTCCGATAAGACACTGGCGATCTTCGATCCCAACGACGTCTGGCCGAACCAGACGTATATCGTGCCGTGCTCCGCGGAGAACGCGAATCAGCTCGGGGACTTCGTTCCCGCAGGGGAAGCACCCGCCGACTACGCCGAAGAAGCATTCCAACGGTCCCGAGACAAGGGGCTACTGCGGCTTCCCACATTCGACGCCGATCCCGATGGAGACGAATTCGATGCGAAGGTGTCGGAAGGAATCCGAGAGAAGATCGCGGAAATGACTCCGGCGTGGTCAAAACGAGCAATTGAATGGCTCACGGACGCGAAAAAACGCGTGGTCGATTTCTATCCCGAACCGATGAAAGGAGTCGTCGTTCGCACAAAGATGCGGCTCGGTCAATTCGATCCGACTTACCTTGACGACAGCGAACCGGGCGAGTCGTTCAAAGGCGATAGGAAAGTCACCCTCGACGCACACTCGCGCGGCGTCGCCGACTGCGCCGTGCGCTTCGCCGAGGGCTGCGGACTCCCCGTCGAGCTTTATCGCCAGGCCGGGCTGCTCCACGACCTCGGTAAGCTCGACCCGCGTTTCCAGCGGATGCTGAACGGCCACGCCGGCGGAGGCACGCCGCTGGCCAAGTCAGCGAAAGGCCCCCGCACCAAGCGCGAACGCGACGAAGCCCACACCGTCCACCGCTATCCCGTCGGCGCCCGGCACGAACTGCTTTCGACGGCCATCGTCGCCACGCAAACGAGCGACGACGACCTCCTCCACCTCATCGCCACCCACCACGGCTCGGCACGACCCTTCGCGGACGCCGTAGAAGAAAACGATGCGGCCAAGACCTTGCACGTCACGCAGTTTGGATTGGACGTTGCCGATTTTCCGTCGAAGCAGGACATCGCCGGGTGGAACGCGGAGTTGCCCGAACGCTTCTGGCGGACAGTCCGCAAGCATGGTTGGTGGGGCAGTACCTATCGCGAAGCGGTCTTCCGCTTGGCCGACCACGCCCAGAGCCGCGAGGAACAGGAACAGGGCGAGAAGGCCTACGATGAGAACCCACCTCGGGTCACACCAGGCGCGAAGGAAGCGAAGCAGGCCACATTCGCGTTGCCATTGCCCGGCCTCGATGGCTCTAATCCGCTGGCGTTCCTCGGGGCCTTGGGGACACTCGTCGTCTGCGATCAGCTGTCGAGGCTTACGGACACGCCGGAATGGATGAAGGGACCCATCAAGCTCTCTTGGGGATACAACGGTTCAAGGCAGACCCCGGTGCTTCGACTTTCCGCAACTCCGCCGACAACCGAAGTATTCACGGAGTATCTCGCCAGTCATCTTGCAAGGACGACAAAAGCTCACGCGGCTGATTGGGCTGTCGAGCTACTGCAAGCCATGCAGGACAACAAAGAACTCAACCTGCCTGACAGATTACGCCCGCTTTGCTTGAAGCGGCCTTCAGAAGACCTCGCCAACCTAAATTGGGTGATGGCGTTGCTTTCCGAATCGGCGCCGAAAGCAGCCAGCCAGCTCCAAACGGTGCGACGGGATTACCTGATCGATAACTTGCACGCCATATTTGCGCGGACATCGACCGCTCATGTGATCCGCACCCTCTTCGCGAGTTGGGACTACGCGGACGCGCTCAGCAATCAATCGCTCCACTGGGAACCGACGGAAGATCGGAGACATGCCTACCAATGGAACACCCCATCGGGAGATTCCACCCGAAATCGACAAGGCGGGATGCTAGGGGCGAATCGGCTCGCCCTTGAAGCATGGCCCTTGTTCCCCTGCTTCCCCAACGGCGACAAGGTCTCTACCCGTGGGTTCTGCGGCAGTGGGATGTTCGACACATTCTGGACTTGGCCGCTCTGGACATCCCCACTCAGTACTGACAGCGTGGCGAGCTTGCTATCTCTAGCACTGCTTCAAGAGGAGGAAAAGTCGCCTCCGACTGTGGCCCTCCAAGGACTCGGCATCGCCGCGGTTTTCCGCAGTCAAAGAATCCTCGTGGGAAAGACACCTAACCTGACACAGGCGACAGCACTCGGGTAGTGGCC
>JBBRUN010000394.1:0-5526 GCA_038247765.1 Gemmatales bacterium
CGGTCGAGCCGAAGCTCGTGGAGGAGGTGTTCAAGCGGTTCAGCGCGGTTTGGGAACTGCGGGCCGGGGGACGGGTGATGGCCCACGCGGCGTTCGACTCCTATACTCACTATGCCTTCGCCAGTTTCTGGCACGTCATTTCAGGCTGACGCCTTGTTCACCTGCGATCTTCTGAAAAATCCAAGTGAGCATCATCCCGCGGTTGATTCCATCGTCCTTTTGCACAAGTCCAAGTCCGCCATCGCGTCCGCCTCCGATTTCGGATTCTTCGCCAAATAGGCCGGGTGGAAAGTACAAATCACCGGAGTGCCTTCATAGTCGTGAACGCGGCCGCGCAGTGTTGCGATCGATTCCGTCGATTGCAGCAGCGTCTGCGCGACGAGGGTGCCGAGGCAGACGATGGCCCGCGGCCGCGCGAGTTCGAGTTCCCGCACCAAATATTCCCGGCAGTTGGCGCATTCCTTCGCCGTCGGGAATCGCTTCGGCGCCCGGCAGCGCGTCGCGTTCAACAAGTACACGTCCGCGCGGTTCCGGGCGAGGAATTCGAGCGCTCGCGCCAGCCACGCCGAAGATTCGCCGAGGAAGGGCTGGCCGTCGCGGTCGTCTGTCGAATCGGGGCCGTCGCCTAAGAATGCGATGGGTGCGCCGACGGGGCCGACGCCGGAGATCGCCCGCGTGCGCATCGAGAAGAGTTCCAAGCATTTCGCGCAGTTCTGCACTTCGTCGTCCAACAATTTCAGACCCCGCTTCCGCTCGGCTACGGGATCGACCGCGACCGCCGGTTCGGCGACAACCTTCATCGCGGCTCGGCTGAACGGGGCGGGACCGGCCTTCGCCACGTACTCGATCCCAGCCGCGCGGAGCGCGTCGAGGTACTGTTTCAACTGCGCGGGCAACGTCGGCGCATCGGCCACGGTGGAACTCCGGGAACGGGGCGGACAGTTTAGCCCGTCCGGTCGTAAACTGTAGGGACGCCGCCCGCCGCTCAGCCGGACACCCCCATGACCGACGCCGTCACCTGCCCGAACTGCCGCGATCAACTCGACGTGCCGACGGAGTTCCGCGGTCGCTCGGTAAAATGCGCCACCTGCCAAACCGTATTCGCCGTGCCGATAGCGCCGACCGGCGAAGCGGCGCTCGCCAAGGCCCCTCGGGCCGCGGCCCGCGAGCGACCGCGCGACTCCGACGACGAGGATCGCCGCCCGAAGAGGCGCGGCAACGGGCTCGTCTGGTTCCTGCTGTTCGGGACGTTGCTGACCTGCGGAGTGGGGAGCGCGCTCTGCGGCGGATTCGCGTTTTGGATGTACAACCCGGAAATGACGGTGCACAAGTCGGAGGAAGGGAAATTCCAAGTGGAGTTCCCCGCCGAGCCGGTGCCGTTCACGCAGTCCGGTGAAAAAGGTGCGGTGGTCAAGGGGATGGAAGCCCGCCGCGAAGCCGGGGAGATGCGATTCTTCGTGAAGTATTTCGACGCGCCGAAGAAACCGAAGAACCCGGAAAAAGACGGCGATACGATCTTGGGCGAGGTCGTGAAGGCCGAGATCGCGGGCTTGGCGGCCGGGGCCGAAGTCCAGCGCCAGACCACGACGCACGCGGGCTTCGACGCCATCGATGTGCAACTCGAGCAGGGTAGTCAATTTATGAAGCGCGTCACCGTGCTGCGCGTCATCCTCGCCGGTTCGCGCATCTACGTCCTCGGGGCGCAGGGGCAGAATCTGCTGCCGCAAGTCTGGTACGTGCAGCGGTTTTTCATTTCCTTCCAGCCGAGCGAGAAGCCGAAACCCGCCCCCATTCCGAAGCGCGAGGAGTAGATCCGCAGATGCCGGTGCTTTTTCCGGGGTGCGCCAACGGATTCTGGCGGTCCGAATGACCCGCTGTCGGATGCGAAGTCGCTACCGACGCTGCAACATTGGGAAGAACGAGAATTCAGTTTCGCTTTCGGAGCTTTCGGAGCTTTCAGCGAGGGGGGTATGCAGAATGACCGAAAGCTGAAATCGACATCGGACATCCTCCGCCAGAATGCGTTGGCGCAGCCTTTTTCCGCAATCGGTTCGCGTTGGCCGTTCCTTTCGCATACGATGCTTTCTGTGAATGCCGAACGGAGTTTGGCCGTCTGCACCTTATAGGAATGCCCGCGATGAACCCGGAACCGAGCGATCGCGAATTGATCGAGAAGATCGGGCGGGGGGATCGGCCCGCGCTGGATCGGCTGTTGCAGCGCCACCACGCCGTGGCGTTCCGGGTCGCGTGCCGGTTGCTGCGGCACGAAGCCGACGCCCTCGATGCCGTGCAAGACGGCTTCGTGAAAGTGCTATCCCAGTTCGAACGGTTCCGCGGGCAGAGCAGCTTCCGGACGTGGCTATTGCGGATCGTGAGCAATGCCGCAATCGACATCGGCCGATCCAAAAAGAGGCGGGACGCTCGCTTCGCGGGGCCGCCCGAAGATTTCCGGGTCGTCCGCGATCCCCGGAATGCGCCGCACGACTTCGAACTCGAAAACGCCGAGCTCCGGTACAAGCTGGACGACGCCCTCGCCCAGTTGCCCGATGTTCAACGGCAGACGTTCGTCTTGCACGTCGATGGCGATTTGAGTTATCGGGAAGTGGCCGAGGCGCTCGGCATCTCTATCGGCACCGTGATGAGCCGACTCTTTTACGCCCGGCAGCGTCTCCGTGAGTCCCTGGCCCACCACGTGAACCCATGACACCCGGCGACAGACCCGAAACTTGGCAACTGATGGCGCTCGCCTACGTCGATGGCGAACTCGACCGCGTCTCGCAGATCGAAGTCGAGGTGTGGATTCGCACGCGCCCCGAAGTGGCCGAGATGGTCTCGGATCTGCGCGACATGAGCCGCATGAACCGGGCCCTCCGCGATGCGTCCGCCCGGCCGGAATCGACCGACCTGACCCGCAGCGGCGAGGTCATCTCGGCTCGCCTCCGCCCGCAGATTTCCGAACGGAAACGCCTGAGTTGGCTGCGTAGCGTCGCCGTGATCGGCTTCACCGCGGCGATTGCCGCCGCGCTGTTTTTCGCCTGCCCGCCGGATCACAATTGCCACGTTGTGGTGCCGACGCAGCCCGTCGGCGTGCCGCCGGTCGATCCGCTCGCGGAATTCGACGATCTTCCGATCGCATCCAGCGAGGAAGTCCGGGTGTCCATGGTGCGCGGCGACGTCGAACCGGGCTTCATCGCCTGCGATGCGCTCCTTCCCGATTTGCTCGAACTCGCCACCGTCGAAGACGTGCAGATCGAACGCACCGGCCGCAGCGCCTACTCGGTGCCGCGACCCGGCGACTCGCCGATGATCTTCCAAACCCGCGCGGCCAAATAACCCGAGGTTCCCCGCGATGGGCCGCTTCCCGATTCTGCTGGCACTCGCGTCGATCGCCTGCGGGCCACCCGCCAAAGACGCGCCGAAGGCGATCCGCGTGACCGTGGTCGTCATCTTTGCCAGCACCCAAGACAAAACCATCAACCCGAAGTTGAAGACGTTGGCCGAGGAAGTGCAAAAGCGCAACGTCGAGTTCACGGGCTTCAAAATCGATTCGACCCTCGACAAGTCGATCCCGCTGGGGGAAGCGCACAGCTTCAACTTGCCCGAGAAACAGATCGCGAAAGTCACGGTTTCGCAGGGGCAGAACAAGACCGGCCAGACCGAACTGACGGTCAAACTCCCGGGCCTCGACGAAGTGACCTACACCTGCGTCTGCGACAAATTCTTCCCCATCGTCACGCCGTACAAGCTGAAATCGGGTGAGACGATTCTCGTGGCGATCCTCGCCAAGCCCTGCACCGGCAAGTGAAGCGGCGCAGGTTTCGGCCGCGAACCGTATAATTCTGGGATGATCCCCGCCACTGCCAGCGCGCGTCCCGAATTGCTCTCCCCCGCCGGGGATCGGGACGCCCTGCGCGCCGCCGTCGCCAACGGCGCCGACGCCGTCTACTTCGGCCTCTCCGCGTTCAACGCCCGCGCCCGCGCCAGTAACTTCACGCTCGACGAACTCCCCGAAGTCATGGGCTATTTGCACGCCCACAACGTCCGCGGCTTCGTCGCTCTCAACATCTTGATCTTCACGGATGAACTGCCGGAAGTCGTCGAATTCGTGAAAGCGATCGCCGCGGCGGGCGTCGATGCGGTGATCGTGCAGGATCTCGGTTTGGTCGGGTTGATCCGCCGGTTGGCGCCGACGCTGGCGATCCACGGTTCGACGCAGATGACCCTCACCGAACCGCGCGGCATCGAGTTCGTCCGCAAGCTCGGCGTGGAGCGCGTCGTGTTGGCGCGCGAACTGTCGCTCGACGACATCCGCAAAGTCACGGCCGGAACGACGGTGCCGGTGGAGGTGTTCATCCACGGGGCGCTCTGCGTCGCCTACAGCGGCCAGTGCCTGACGAGCGAAGCTCTCGGCGGCCGCAGCGCCAACCGCGGCCAGTGCGCCCAAGCGTGCCGAATGACCTACGAGATGCTGGTCGATGGCACGCCGCGCGACCTTGGCGACAAAGCCTACCTCCTGAGTCCGCAGGATTTGGCCGCGTACGATCTCATCGCCCCGCTCATCGCCGCAGGTGTCATCAGCTTCAAGATCGAGGGACGGTTGAAGGGCGGGCCGTACGTCGCTTCGACGACGAGCACCTACCGCAACGCCATCGATGCGGCCCTCGCGCAGCAAGACTTCCACCTGACCCGCCGCGAGGAACTCGACCTAGCGCAGACGTTCAGCCGGGGACTGACACCGGGGTTTCTCGAAGGCGTGAACCATCAGAAGTTGGTGCGCGGGCGGGTGCCGAAGAGCCGGGGAATTCGGCTCGGCATGGTCGTCGGCGTCATCGGTTCGACGGTGCGGTTGGAACTGGTTGAGCGCGTGCCGGACATGGTGAAGCCGGGCGACGGCGTAATGTTCGACCTCGGTCGACCCGAGGAGAAAGAGCCGGGTGGCCGCGTTTGGGAAGTGATTCATCAAGGGCAGTTCGTCGGTCTGAAGTTCGAGCCGAACTCGCTCGATTTATCCCGCGTCGCGGTCGGCTGCGAAGTCTGGAAGACCGATGACCCGGCATTGCGAAAGCGATTGGAACAGACCTATTCGCAGGACCGCGTGGTGCGCCGGGTCGATGTCGATGCGACACTCTCCGGTGAAATTGGTGGCGATTTGACGCTGACGCTTCGATCCGGCCATGCCGTGGCGAGCACCAGTTGGCCCGGGCCGTTGGTCGCGGCGACCAAGCAAGCGACGACCGCCGCGACGATCCGCGAGCAACTCGCCCGCCTCGGTGACACCCCGTTGACACTGGCCGCGTGCGAGATCGAAGTCCCGGCGACGGCGCTGGTGCCGAAGTCGGTGTTGAACGACCTGCGCCGGCGGGCGACGACGGAATTGCTGGCGAAGCGCACCGCTGGGCGGGTGCATGCGATTGCGGATGGGGATGCGCTGCGGACAATACGATCTTCCCGAGCGGTGGGGGGGAGCCCACCCCGTGTGGAAAAAAAAAAAACGGTGGGTAAACACGGGGGGGTGGCCCCCCCCAC
>JBBRUN010000395.1:0-5508 GCA_038247765.1 Gemmatales bacterium
ACAGTCACGCTGCGCGTCGGCACCGGCGGTGGCGGGGCGTCTTCGAACGCCGGCATCGCCACGATGTCCTTCGGCGAAGTCACGACGGCGTTCGGCTGAGTCACGCTCCGGGCCGGCGCGTTTTTGGTCGTGAGCGGCCCGATGGGTTTGATGCCAGTACAACCGACCGCGGGGGCCGCGAGGAGGGCGAACAAGAGGAAGCGTTTCATTGTCTCACCTCGCGGAAGTTGCGGGCTTGGGCCGTGGCCGGGCGGGTATCGGCCGGCGTGCGGACGCCCGTGCCGAGCGGATTCACGGCGACGCCGGCGCCGAGTTCGCTGTCGAGTTTGTCGAGGCTGGGCTTCGCGCGGTGCTGGGATTTCACGCCCAACTTGGCAATCCGCTGGTTGTACGTCTCCTCGGCGAGGCGTTCGAGTTCGTCGGCCTTTACGCCGAGTTTGTCGTCTCGGGTGCCCACCGCGACGCGGCGGAGTTCGGTGCAGATGTCGAGCCGGCGGGCGTAGGCTTCCTGCTCGGCTCGCAGCGCTTCGATCATCGCATCGGGTGCGAGTGGGCCGATGGCCATGGCCGGGCGACCGGGCATCGGCGCCGGTTTGCCGACTTCGGGGCCGGCGAACGGATTCAACCGCGAGACGAGCGAGCGCGATTCGGCGGGCTTGGCGGCGGGCGGCGGATCGGCGGCGCGGACGGTTTGGGTCGCCAAGGCGACCCCCAAAGCTGCGGTCAAAAGACGGGACATAACAACCCCCCATTCGTCGGCCGCGCTGAACCCGGTCGCATCCCCGAGCGACCGGCACAACCCGACGATTGTCGTTGAAGTTCTGCGGGGCTTATGCCGACGGAATCGGGGAATGTAAACCCCAACCGAGCGGAATGGGAATCGGAGGGCTGTTTGGGACAGCCGGCGTTGTGAAAATCCGAGATTCGTCGCCCGACCCGTCGCAACGATCCGGTTGAACTTCGACCGCCCGCAGGCCACAATACCCAGGAACACCCACATCCCGGAGACAGGCCATGGCCAACCACGACGGCGCGCCGCGTTACGATGAAGCCGAACTCCACGCCGAGTTCGTGCGGCTCTTCCCGCTGGGTTGGGCCGGGGCCGACGTTATGCGAGAATTGGCCCCCGAAGGCTGGGCCGCGTCGCCGTTGGCGGTCGTCAACCATCCCACGGCCGAGCAGGTCCACGAAGAAACCGTGCGCGTCCAACGCAACCTCGGCCAACTCGGCCGGCGGCCCGATGCTCCCCCGCCGGCGCCTGAGCCGACGCTCGAAGAGATCGTGTCCGAACATGTCGATACGCCTTACGAGCCGGAGCGGGAGCTCCAAGAACTCGTCGGCCGCTGTTTGTGGGACGTGTTTTGCGACAACCACGACGTCGCGGCGGACGACGGTCGCATACTCGACCTCGGCTCGATGCGGGCCGGCGGCGGGTTCTTGGCGGAGGTGTTGAACAAGCAAGAAGGCCCGAAGCCCGCACCGCGACCGGAGCCGCCCGATTTTCTGCTGAAGTTGATGCGCGGGGACGCCCCGCAGGACGAGCGAACCGCCGCGTTCATGGCCGAGATGATCAAAGAGATGGTCGGCGACGGCGGCTACACCTACCTCGACTTCTACATGGGCACCGGAATGGTATCGGGCCGGGCCGACCTCGTGCCGGTCTACACGATGATCTTCCGCCGCATGTACGCCCTCGGCATGGATTGGAGCTACCACTTCCCCCGTTTGTACGCCGTCGATATGCGGCCGTTAAAGGCCCGGATGGACGAACAGGCCAAAGGCGACGAGCCGGAATGGGAGGGCTACGATCCGTCCGCCGCGTTCGAAGACGGGCAAGCGGAGTCCGAAAAAGACGAAGAGATCGCCGAGTTGCGGTCCAAGCTGGACGAGGGTCATCAAGCCGCGGTCGAAGCCGCGAGAGACTTGCCCGCGCCGTCTACGGTGCGGGCCTACGAGGCCGTCTACGGGGCTTTCCCGGAAGGCTGGCCACCGGAAGCCTGAGGTTCCGATTGGCCCGATGCCCCCGACTCCGGTCGGGTCAGGAAGCCCCAGCGCAGGGCATTGTCTTGCGTATACTGCTTGCCCAGCGTGAGGGCCGTGACGGCCTTGGCGAATTCGTAGCCCAAGTAAAAGCTGTGGCTGGGGTCGAGCTTCGGATCGCGCGTCAGCATCTCGGCGAAAAGGGCGAACGGATCAGTGCCGTGGAAATAGAAGTCGCCATTGAGGATGTGCAGTTCGCCGCGCTCGGCGAAGAGCCGGTAGTTGCGGTCGGTGATGCGTTCCGCGAGTTCCGCCATGGCCGCTTCGCCGAGTTCGTTCAGCTTCGGGTCGCGCAGCATCACGAGGTCGGGTTCCAACCGCTTCGGCAACGTTTTGCGCGTCACGGCGTAGTGGACGAGTCGCCGGGCGAGTGCGAACTCTTTCACCGCGCTGCGGCCCCAGTTGATGACCTCGGTCGCCAGCACGCTGCGGATGCCGAGCTCTTGGCAGAACCCCGCGAGCAGCACATTCACCCCGGCCGTGTCGACGTCGGTGAGTTCCGTCAAGTTGCCGATGCCCATCATCATCGCGGAGTCCGGGTAGCGCCGGCGCGTCTCGAGGTAGCGGCCCAGACTCGCGGCGAACCCGAAGCCGATCGGCTCGACGATCGGGTCGAGCCGGTGAGGCACGCCGTCGGTCTGCAATGCGTTGACGGTGCGCCAGAGGCTCGGCAAATCGTCCGGGGTATCGGGGATCGCCACGACTTCGACGTGCGGAAAGTCGCGCAGCATCCGCCGCGATTCCGCGAGGTTCACTCCGCTGACGCTCAGGATGAGTTCCGCACCCGCCTCGAGTGCGGCCCGCACTTCCGAGATGTCGAAGCTGTCGATGGATACGCGGAAGCCCAGCGATTTTAGCTCCTCCACCGCCGCGCCGACCCCGGGCCAAGCCGAACCGGAATCGCAGCCGAGGTCGATGACATCGGCGCCACTCTCTTGGTAGTGCCGGGCGATCCGCACGATATCGCCGAGCGATTTCTGCGGGGCGTGGTTGATCTCGGCGACGATCTCGATGTCGTGGGCACCGTAGCCCTCGGGCGGGCCACTGCGCCGGCCGAAGAATTCCGGGAGGTCGCGCAAATCCTTCGGCCCCAATTGCACTGGCACCGCCGTGATCGCCTGGATAGCGGCAACATCCCCTTTGCACAGCCCCGGTAAGACAATGCGATCCGCACCGTCGGGTACCTGCAATCGCTTGGCGATCCAAGGGGTTGTCAGCAGGGCCGCCACGGTGATCGGCATCACGGCGATGTCGTAATCGAACCCGACTTGCGGGGCGAGGGACGCGAGCATCCGCCGGAGCGCCGGCTCCGCGAGCTTCCCGGTGATGAAAAGAATACGCTCGGGCATCAAAAGCAAGGTTATCCGCGAACGGGGGAATCGGCGTGATAAATTCGGCCCACAATTTCTCCCGCAAAGCATCTTTTTGCGACAGTAATGCGTTCACGATCACCTCCTGCGGCTGAGCGTCAAGCAACCGAGAGTAGAGATAATCGACTTGAGTTTCATCTACCGGCAGCAGGGCCAGACTCGTGTGCAGCCTGGTCTTGGAATTGACCGCCGCATTCTCGTTCTCCGCCCGCAAGAGCGGGTCGGCCCATTGGCGGAACTTCGGCAGTTCCCCGATGATGGCCGGAACCTGGGCCGTGTCGGCATTGATGAGGCTTTTCACCCGCTCTCCCGCCTGAGTAGCATTGCGTTGATCGTTGACCCGATCCCGAATCGACAGACCCGCAAAGACGGCCGCGGCCAACAGGACGACTGCAATGGCACCCCGCCGTGTCTGACACCGAAAACACCGGGCCATCATTTTCTTCTGCGAAGGCGTCCAATTCTTCTTCGCCGTTCGCCAGCGGATGTTCAAGGATTGCAAGAGCGACGGCAGTTGGCGATTCTCCGGGCGGGCATTCCAGACTGCGGCACGATCCGCCAGGTGAAGTTCGGCCCGACCCTTGCGAGTTTCCTTCTGCTTGCGGGTCAGCCAGTCCCGCAGTGACGGCACGAGGTAGTCGTGCGTGAGTTGATAGTATTTCGCACCAGCCTGGATCGTGACAGGATCAGCGTTATCCTTGCCTTCGGGATCAGTCGGCGTGATGAGCCGGATTTCGCTGTCGAGGATGCGGAGAAGTTCTTCAAAGTCCCTCGACCTGTTGGCGTAGCCCGATGCCTCCAGCAACTCCTGCTGTGACCGCATGTGGCCTTTGATGTCCGTCCCGGCTTCGGGCAGGAGCGATTTCAACACCGCTTGAGCCGCCTTCTGATGCAGCCGGTGCTGCGGCGGGGCAGTGCTGGCAGTGAAAGTTTCTTCCAAGAATGTCACGCCAACGCCTTCGGTACCACCGACTTCCTTGAGCGTGGCCGGAGTCCACGGCTTGCCCTTCACCATTTCGGCGAACAGAGCCAGCCGGACCAGATGACTTTGCCTTCCTGAGCCAAGCCGGCGACGGTCTGTTCAATGAACTGCTTCTGTTCTTTGCTGTCGTCTCTGGGATTCGGCGGCATTTCTCCGAACGCACGTCCAAATGCTGCCAGCACTTTTTCAGCGTGGCGAATCGGGAAGAGATCAACAGCGGCGGAGTTCTGCCCTTCGAGAAGGCTATTTTCCAAATCCCGCATGAAGCGAGTCGCCGCCATCCAGAAATCATCCCGCACCATCACCACACATTGCAATCTCTCACCGTTGCAGTGCCGCAGAGCCTGAACGAGTTCGGTATTCTGCTCGTTCCGATTGGCGTGCAGCCATTGTTCAAACTGATCGAGAACGAGCAGCACCTTCTGGCCAGGCTCCCGGAATTGCCCCTGCCTCAAAGCCGCCAGCGATTCAATCAGGCTGAGATTGACGGGAAGTTCGGGGACTTGCCGTCGCAGCCCCTTGAGTAAACGTGCTTCGGTTTCCTCGGCGGTCGCTTCGATGTAAACCGCCGTTACCGACTTCGTCAATCTTGGAAGGAGGCCCGCTTTCACCAGCGACGATTTGCCACAGCCCGATGGCCCATAGATCAGCCCCACAGAAAACGTGCGATCCGTATCCGTTGCCTCAATCCGGTTCTTCCAGAAGCGAATGCTGTCCGGCAAGCCGTCCCGATCCCGTGGGCCGGGAAGCAATTCGAGGAAGAAGTCGGCATCGGTCGCATCGAATGACCGCAAGCCTTTGGGAACGATTTTGGTCGGCTGTGAGTCGGAAGAATCCGTTTTGAAAATGGGCGTTGTAATGTTGCTGATGTTCAGATCGGACGGCGGCGAGATCGGTCGGCCAAAAGTCGTGCGGTAAACTTCGTAGGTTTTGTCGTTTTTGTCCCGGATGATCTCTTTCGGCCCAAACTGATTCTCAGTACTTTCCAATTGATCTAGAGAACGCAGGCTCCATTCGATAAAGGGGTTGTGTCAAGCAATCGCCTCCAAGGCAGGAGCCTGCGTCCGATGAAATCTTACACGACCACCCCGCGGTTCGTCACCCCCAAAGACGCCT
>JBBRUN010000396.1:0-5508 GCA_038247765.1 Gemmatales bacterium
ACCAGTCGGCTTGCGAGGAGCGCGCCAACTTGATGAACGCCTCGCGGCGTTGCAGTTGTCTCGCCGCGAAGCCGATGCGGAATGCCCGGCTCGACGTGTCGATCAGGTACGGCTCGTTTGTCTCGGCATCTTCCAACTGGACCAATCCCGTCTCGGGCCAAGTTTGCTCCCGCGCATCGGTGGTGCGCACTGCGATGAGATCGTGTTGGCGGGCCGCGCGTTTGAAGCTGTCCTCGAACCCCGTGGTCATGAAATCGCTGAACAGGAAGACGATGGCCCGGCGCTTCTGCACTTTGTTCAAGTGGTCGAGCGCAGCTTTCAAATCGGTGCCGCGGCGTTCGGGTTCGTAGAAGAGAATGTCCCGCAGGATCCGCAGCACATGCCGGGTGCCCTTGTTCGGTGGTACGAAGCGCTCGACGGTATCGGTGAAGCCGAGCAGCCCGACGCGATCTTGGTTGTTGATGGCGCAGAAGGCCACGAGCGCCGCCAATTCCGCCGCGACCGCGCGTTTCGTTTGGCCCTGGGTGCCGAAGCGCTGACTGCCCGAGAGATCGACGGCCAGCAGCACCGTGAGTTCGCGCTCTTCGACGTAGCGTTTGATGAATGGCGTGCCGGTGCGGGCGGTCACGTTCCAGTCGATGCCGCGGATGTCGTCGCCGGGTTGGTACTCGCGGACGTCTTCGAACGACAGCCCGGTGCCTTTGAACGCGGAGTGGTACTCGCCACCGAGCAGCGACTGCACGGCCCTGCGGGCCCGGATTTGCAACCGGCGGATCTGGCGGAGCACATCGACGGGGAGCATGCGGGTCTCAGTCACAATTGGAGCTTGCTGCATTCTACCACGCCTGCGTCCACGAAAAAGCCCGGCGGAGAGTCCGCCGGGCCTTCTCGTTCCGAACTTCGAGTAGCCGGCGTGGCGGGCTGAGCGGCCGTCGAACACCTTGACGTGCGGCCCGGCTCCAGCTCCGGCTCCGACGATGATATCGTCGAACCCGTCGCCGTTGATGTCACCCGATGCGACTATGAGGCCGCTGACGAACCCGGCGTCGAACGCGTCGAAACTGGTGCTGAACCACCTGTGGAACGGGGGAACAAATCCGTTGGAGGTGCGATTGTGCGCATTCCACCGGCGCGTGAAATCCCAGCGCAACCGGTGCGGCGCGTTGCGGTACGACGCGGGAATGAAACCGATTCGGGCGAACGGAACGGCCCGCGCCCGATGGATTCACCGGGCGCTATGCGGGCGATACAGGCTCTACGCAGTGCGCGGAGAATTGGATTTCGGCTTCCTAAAAAGCTTCCGATGCGGCCGGCCACGGGAATCTCCCCAAGGTTCTCGCCGCACGTCAGAGCGAATGGCGGAATTGCGAAGTATCTTTCCGCGTTTGCATCGGCGTATCGCAACTCGCCTTTTACTTCCGCCACCGCGCCTACAATAGCATTCGGCCATTTGCCTCTGCGCCCGGAGTTTCGCCGACATGCCTGGCCCGAATCTGTCCGACCCGTTTAACCGGGAATTCCTCGAAGACCAATACCGTGTGTGGCGCGGCGACCACCGTGCCGTCGATGAAAGCCTGCACTACCTCTTCACGGGGGCGGACTACTACGGCCAAGCCGGTGGTTTCAGTAGCAACGGTCACCTTCCCGCGCCGCTGGTGAATCTGCCGGTGGAAGCCCGCCTGCAGACGGCGGCCGTGCGGCTGATCAACGCGTACCGCATGTCCGGGCACCTCATCGCCCATACGAACCCGCTGAACGCCGAGCCGCCCGCCACACCGTGGGAACTCGACCACGACCGCTTCGCCCTCAGCCGGGACGACATCGCCAAGCAGGTCGATGCGTCGATGTTCTTCAGCATCGCCGGGGCCGAGACGCTCGGCGCGCTCATCGAAGCGCTGAAGCAAACGTACTGCGGGTCGATCGGCGTCGAATACATGCACGTCCAAGATTTCGCGGCGCGGAAGTGGCTGGCGGAGCGCATCGAACCCAACCACAATCAGCCACACCTGACCCCGGCGAAACGCTTGCGGACCCTCGACTTGCTCCGCCGAGCCGAGCAGTTCGAGAACTTCTTGCAGGTAAAGTTCCTCGGCAAGAAGCGCTTCGGCCTCGAAGGGGGCGAGACGCTGATCCCGATGATGGACGCCATCATCCAAACCGGGGCGAAGCTCGGTGTGCTCGAGTTCGTCATCGGCATGCCCCACCGCGGCCGGTTGAACGTGCTCACCAATATTTTGAAGAAGCCGTTCGAAGAACTCTTCATCGAGTTCCTCGACCCGTACCATCCGGACGCGGTCGAAACCGACGGCGATGTCAAGTACCACATGGGCTACTCCTCGAACATCACCACCGAAGACGGCTACCCGGTTCACCTCACGCTCACGCCGAATCCGTCCCACCTCGAAGCGGTCGATCCGGTCGTCCTCGGCCGCGTCCGCGCCAAGCAGCGCCATCACGGCGACGAGGCGCGCACCCGCGGCGTGCCGCTGCTCCTCCACGGCGACGCCGCCTTCGCCGGCCAAGGCCTCGTGCCCGAATCGCTCGGCATGGCCAACTTGCAGGGCTACCGCACCGGCGGCACCTTGCACATCGTCGTCAACAACCAGATCGGCTTCACGACCCGGCCGCGCGATGCCCGCAGCACCGAGTATTGCACCGATATCGCCAAGTTCATCCAAGCGCCGATCTTCCACGTGAACGCCGAAGATCCGGACGCCTGCGTGGCCGTGTCCGAGCTGGCCATCCAATACCGGCAAGCCTTCAAGAGCGATGTCGTCATCGACCTCGTTTGCTACCGCAAGATGGGGCACAACGAAACCGACGACCCCTCGATGACCCAGCCGGTCGAGCACCGCAAGATCCAAGAGAAATACCGAGACGGCAATACGATCGTCCCGATCTACAGCCGCAAGCTCGTCGCCGAGGGGCTGACGACAGAACCGGATTTGGAGCGGGTCGACCACGCGTTCAAAGGCGCGGCGAACCCCGGCGCCGCGCCGGAGCACGAGCGCGCCGACGGCGAATTGGAAGCGGCGCTGAAGCGGGCGAAGGACGCGGAGAAGAACGACGAGAACACCCACAGCCTCATCCACGGCATGGCCTCGCTCGGCGGCTTCTGGAAGGGCATGACCCACGCTTATTCCCACGACCCGTGCGAGACCGGAGTGTCGGGCGAAGTGCTCGACCGCATCGCCGATCAACTCGTGAGCTTGCCGGCCGGCTTCACCCTGCACAAGAACCTGCGAGATAAGATTTGGGACGACGCCCGCAAGGAGTACCGCTACCCGAGCGGCGACAGCCCTTACAAGCGCCGCGACGAAATCAAAGCCCGCGGCAAGGTCGATTGGGGAACAGCCGAAGCGATGGCCTTCGGCTCCCTCGTCATCGAAAACCACGTCGTCCGACTCAGCGGGCAAGACAGCCGCCGGGCCACCTTCAGTTTCCGCCACGCTTTCTACTACGACGCCGAGGATGGCCACTACTTCTGCCCTTTGAACAACTTCCCATTCCCGACGGCGCAGTTCCTCGTCTTCAATAGCTTCCTCAGCGAAGCCGCCGTGCTCGGTTTCGAATACGGCTACACCCTCGACGACCCGCAGACGCTCGTGCTCTGGGAAGCTCAGTTCGGGGACTTCGCCAACGGCGCGCAGGTCATCATCGATCAATTCGTCGCTTCCGGCGAATCGAAATGGAACCGAGGCAGCGGCCTCGTGATGCTGCTGCCCCACGGCCACGAAGGCCAAGGTCCCGAGCACTCCTCGGCGCGCATCGAACGCTACCTGCAACTGTGCGCCGAGGACAACATCCAAGTCGGTCACTTCACGACGCCGGCCCAGTACTTTCACGCCCTGCGGCGGCAAGTGAAACGGAACTTCCGCAAGCCGTTGATCCTGATGACGCCGAAGGCCAACGCGCGGTCGAGCACCTCGCCGGTCGAAGAACTGATTTCCGGTCGATTCCACGAAGTGCTCGCCGACGACGCCAAGGAAACCATCACCCGCGTGATTCTGTGCACGGGGAAGGTCTACCACGACTTGAACAAGGCCCGCATCGACGGGCACGCCGAAAAACCGGCCGGGAAGCAGGTCGAAAAGATCCCCCTCGGGAACCTCGACCACGTCGCCATTATCCGCATCGAGCAGCTCTACCCGTGGCCCGCCGAGCAGTTGAAGGCGGTTCTCGCTCGCTACCCGAAAGCGGAACAGTACGTTTGGGTGCAGGAAGAATCGCACAACAACGGCGCGTGGTTTTTCGTCGAGCCGCGGCTGCGGGAAATGGGGTTGAAGCTGCGCTATGTCGGCCGCGATGCGAGCGCCAGCCCCGCCGTGGGCTCCGAGAAACTGCACAAATTCGAGCAATGCGATTTGATCCAGCGCGCGTACCTCAGCCAAGCCCACGGCACGGACGCGGAATTCGTTTGAACCGAGGAGCCCGACCATGGCCGTAGCGGTGACCGTTCCAGCAGCCGGCGATGCCGTGACCGAAGGCCGCATCGCCAAGTGGCTCGTGGCCACGGGATCGAGCGTGAAGGCGGATCAAATCCTCTTCGAACTCGAAACCGACAAGCTCACGGTGGAAGTCCCCGCGCCCGCCGCCGGCGTGTTGACCATCACCAAATCGGCCGGGGAAACGGTGCCGGTCGGTTCGACCGTCGGCAGCATCGACCCCGCCGGTAAGCCGAGCATCGAAGCGGCAAAGCCGGCGCCACCAGTCGCGCCGAAAGCGGAAGTCGTCCAATCCCCGGCCGCGTCGGCGATGATCCGCGATGGCGATCTCGACGCCACGAAGATCGCCGCCACCGGCCCCGGCGGCCGCATCACCAAAGACGATGTCCTCACTTACCAAACAACGACCCCAACGTTGATCGAAGCGCCGCTGGTTTTGCCGAGTCGGCCGCAAGCCCCGGCCGCCGTGGCGAACCCGGATCGCGAAGTCCGCCAACCGATGTCGAACATCCGCAAGCGCACCGCCGAGCGGCTGCTGCAAAGCCAGAGCACGACCGCGACGCTGACGACTTTCAACGAAGTCGACATGTCCGCGATCATGGAACTGCGGACCAAATACAACGAGCGATTCGAGAAGAAGCACGGCGTCAAACTCGGCTTCATGTCCGTATTCGTGAAGGCCGCAGTCGAAGCGCTGAAGGCCTTCCCGATGGTCAACGCCCGCATCGACGGCAGCGATGTGGTGATGCAGAACTTCTACGACATCGGCGTCGCCGTCAGCACCGAGAAGGGTCTGTTCGTGCCCGTGATCCGCGATGCGGATCAACTGCACTTCGCCAAGATCGAGAAGGCGATCGCCGATGTGGCGAAGCGGGCCAAGGAGAACAAGATCGGCATGAAAGATTTGGAAGGCGGCACCTTCACCATCACCAATGGCGGCATCTTCGGCTCGATGCTCAGCACGCCGATTCTGAACCCGCCGCAGACGGCGATCCTCGGGATGCACAACATCCAGAAGCGGGCCGTGGTGGTGAACGACGAGATCGTCGTCCGCCCGATGATG
>JBBRUN010000397.1:0-5504 GCA_038247765.1 Gemmatales bacterium
GCCAAGAGGCCGAGGCGGTCTTCCGCGATATCCCGAAGCTCGACGAACTCGTCCGCCCCATCCGGCAAGGGTCCAATGTGACCATCTGCTTCGACGTGCAATTCGGGGCTTTCTATTTCGAGTTGCTCGAACGGGACTCGGCGCAACCGGAATCGCCGACGTGCCTCTATTTGTTCGCCGCGTCGCTGAACGAGCACGAGGTCGCCACCATGACCGCCGGCCGGCACTTTTACAGTTTGGCCGAATCGATCCGCATTATCCGCCGGGGCGTGACCAAGCGATAAACCCGACTCACCCGACTGGCAGACCCCTGAGGATCTGGTTGCATCCCGTGATGAATCGTGAATCATGACATCGCAGATCGACTCATTCGCTTTCTCCGACTACGCTTTCTAACTTCCCTCGAATGTGAGCCTAGCGGCATGACCTTCGACTTAGCCATGGCGATTTCTCGCTTCGGCCACGATGCCCAAGCGAAGCTCACGAACCCTTCCGCGACCGGGGAGCCGGAAGATCAACTGCGCGCGCCGCTGGAAACGCTCTTCGGCGACATGGTCGAGCTGTGCGGCTTCCCCCGGAAGGATCTCACCGCTGTTGGCGAATCGTCGATTTCCAGTTTGAAGACGCGGCCCGATTACGCCATCGCCCTCCGCAAAGTGCTCGTCGGTTTCGTCGAAATCAAAGCCCCGGGCAAAGGGGCCGATCCACGCAAATACAAAGGGCACGACAAAGAGCAGTGGGAGAAATTGCAATCGCTGCCGAACTTGCTCTACACCGACGGTAACGCCTTCAGCCTCTGGCGCAGCGGCGAGTTGGCCGCACCGATTGTGCATTTGAAAGGGGACATCGAATCCTCGGGGCATTCGCTGAGTGCTCCGCGTGAATTAATTTCGCTATTCGAGAACTTCTACCGCTGGGAACCGATCCCGCCGAAGACGGCTCAGGAACTGGCGAAGGTCGCCGCGAAGCTCTGCCGCTTGCTCCGCGACGAAGTGACGGAGCAACTCGGCCTCGATAGCCGAGCATTGACGGCGCTGGCGACGGATTGGCGCGCGTTGCTTTTCCCGGAAGCCAACGACAAACAATTCGCCGACGGCTACGCTCAGGCGGTCACGTTCGGCTTGCTCATGGCCCGCGCCCGCGACATCGCGCTGAGCGATGGCCTCGACCGCGCCGCCAAGGCGCTCGGCAAATCCAACTCGCTGATCGGGGCCGCGCTGCGTTTGCTCACCGACGACGCCGAGAACGACACGAGCTTGAACACTTCTCTCGGGACGTTGACCCGCGTGCTTGATGCGGTGAATTGGCCGACGATTAGCAAAGGGGAAGCCGATACGTGGCTCTACTTCTACGAGGACTTTCTCGCCGAGTACGACAACGACCTCCGCAAACTCACGGGGTCTTACTACACCCCGCCCCAAGTGGTGAATGCGATGGTGCGTTTGGTCGATGAAGCCCTCCGGACGCACTTCGGTGCCGCCGACGGATTCGCTTCGCCCCAAGTGAAAGTCGCCGACCCCGCCGTGGGAACCGGGACGTTCCCGCTCGGGATTCTGCGGCGGATTGCCGAAACCGCCGGTGCCGATGGCAACGACGGGCTCATTGCGGGCGCCATCGAAGCGGCGATCCCCCGGCTCTTCGCTTTCGAGATGCAGCTCGGGCCGTTCGCCGTGGCCCAACTCCGCATTCACGCGGAGTTGCTGCGACTGATGGATGCGCAGAAACTCCCGAAGGCCGAATTGCAGATGTACGTGACCGACACGCTCGGGAATCCCTTCATCGAGCAAGGCCACACCCCGCTGATGTTGGAGCCGCTAGCCGCCTCGCGCCGCAGCGCCAACAAAATCAAGCGCGAGCAGAGCATCACCGTCGTCATCGGCAATCCGCCCTACAAAGAAAAGGCCAAGGGGCGGGGCGGGTGGATCGAAGAAGGAGACGCTCTGCGGGGGATGCCGGCCCCGCTCAACGCTTGGCAACCGCCGAAAGCGTGGGGCGTCGGCGCGCACGCGAAGCACTTGCGCAACTTGTACGTTTACTTCTGGCGCTGGGCGACGTGGAAGGTCTTCGACCAGAAGATCGACGGCGTCGCGGATACCAACGCGGGGATCGTCTGCTTCATCACCGTGGCCGGATTTCTCAACGGCCCCGGCTTCCAGAAGATGCGCGACTACCTCCGCCGTACGGCCGATGGCATCTGGGTGATCGACTGCTCCCCGGATGGGCACCAACCGGATGTGCCGACGCGCATCTTCCAAGGCGTTCAGCAACCGGTCTGCATCGTGCTCGTGACGCGCTCGAAAGCGAAGATCGCCGACACTCCGGCACCCGTGAAGTTCACCGCGCTACCGCTCGGCAATCGGGAGTTGAAGTTCGAAGCGTTGACGAAGCTAAAGTTGAAGGGGAAAAGCTGGGTCGACGGCCCCACGGGTTGGCGCGATCCGTTTCTCCCCGCCGCGACGGGGGCGTGGGCCGAGTACCCCGCGCTCGACGATTTCTTCGCCTACAACGGCTCCGGCGTCATGCCGGGCCGTACCTGGATCATCGCCCCCGATGCCGAGTCGTTGCGGCAGCGCTGGAACAAGCTCATCAAGGCGAAGCCAGAGCAGAAAGAAGCGCTGTTCGTCCCACACCTCCGCAATGGTGTTCCCGGCGATAAGCACATCAACAAGCCGGGGACGAAAGGTTTCAACGGTCACGAAGTGCGGTTGAAGCCGGTCGCCGAAGAAAAGGGAGCGTGCATTCCGCCGACGCGATACGCGTTCCGCTCGTTCGACCGGCAATGGATCATCCCGGACAACCGCGTCATCAATCAATCGAATCCGGAACTCTGGTTGACGCACTCCCCGAAGCAGTTGTACCTCACGGCACTCACGCGCACATCTCCGACGAGTGGCCCGGCTTTCACGTTCTCTGCTGCGATCCCCGATCTCGATCATTACAAAGGATCGTTCGGCGGCCGCGTTTTTCCCCTTTGGCGCGGCTTCGAGGCCACCGAACCGAACCTGCCGCCGAAGTTGACCGAATACTTGGCGAAGAAATACAAGGCGCCGGTAACGGCCGAGGACGTCATGGCCTATCTCGCGGCGGTCGCGGCGAACCCGGCTTACACGGCGCGGTTCCAACGCGACCTCGCGCAACCCGGCTTGCGCATCCCGCTCACGGCCAAGGGGAAACTCTTCGCCGAAGCCGTGGAACTGGGCCGCCGGGTGATCTGGCTGCAAACCTTCGGTGAGCGCTGCGTCGATTCCCATGCGGGTCGCCCCGCCGATCCGCCGCGATTGCCCAAAGAGTCGGCGCCGCGTTACACGAAAGCCGGGGCGATCCCGGCCGATGCGGAATCGATGCCGGACGAGATGCACTACAACGCCGGAAAGGAATGGTTGTTCGTCGGCACGGGGCACATCGAGAATGTGTCGCCGTCGGTGTGGAACTACGAGGTGTCGGGCAAGCGCGTGCTGACGCAGTGGTTCAGCTATCGGAAGAAGAACCGCGAACGGCCGATCATCGGCGACCGCCGACCGCCGTCGAAACTTTGCGACATTCAATCCGAGGGCTGGCCCCACGAATACACCGTGGAGTTGCTGAACGTCCTGCACGTCCTCGGCGGACTCGTCGCACTGGAAACCGCCCAAGCGGACTTGCTGAAGCGCATCTGCGACGGCACGCAGATTTCTGCGGCCGATCTCAAGGTCGGGGACACGCTGAAAGTGCCCGGCGAATGGCGCAAGTCGCTCCGGGTGAGCGCGGGCATTTTCGACGGGGAACCGAACGGGGATTGAACCTCACACCCGACTTTGCCAGCCTGCGACAACGGAAACTGCCACTCGCGCTCCGCCCCGGCACCCTCCGGGGCGGTTTCGTTTTTACTGCGTAAACTGATACTCCCGCTTCCGTTGCTCCACGACCCCCGGCCCACCGCGCATGGATCGCGAACCGCTGACGCAGTCCGAACTCGAGATCGACATCCGCGGCCTCCGGCGGAGCGGCTACGGCAGTACTCTCCGGCACATCACCTTCCGCTCCCTGAAACACCGCGACTACCGCTACTATTTCTTCGGCCAACTCGTGTCGTTCATCGGCTCGTGGATGCAGTCCGCCGCGCTGATGTGGCTCGTCTTCGAGCAGACCAACGACGCCCTCTGGCCACCGCTGATGCTCGTCGCCACCGTCGGGCCGACGCTGTTCCTCGGGCCCGTCGGCGGGATGCTCGCCGACCGTTTCCCCAAGAAGCGGATCATCTTCATCTGCCAGTGCTGCTTCCTGCTGACGTCGCTGAGTTTGGTCGCGCTGCTCCTGACCGATTCCGCGCTCCCCGGAATGCTGCTGATGGTGGCGTTCGTCAACGGGTTGATCCAAGCCGCGGACATCCCGGCGCGCTTGGCATTCGTGCCCGACCTCGTGCCGAAGGCCGACCTGATCAATGCGGTTTCGTTGAACTCGCTGTTGTTCAATTCGGCGCGGGCCGTCGGCCCGGCATTGGCGGGCGCCTTGTTCTTAATCGCGGAAGCGGTTCCTGGCGACCGACCCGTGTTCCTCGGCGCGATGGCCTGCTTCGCTGTCAACTCGCTCACCTACGGAGCCGTCTTGACGGCCTTGTCCGCCATCCGCGCGGGCGGGGAACCGCTCCCGCACCGGGAACGGGGCGAATTCTTCGCCGGGTTGAATTACCTGCGCGCCCACCCGACGCTCGCCGCGCTGCTCGCCTTGACGGGGCTGCTCTCCAGCTTCAGTTGGCCGGCGCTGACGCTCTTCCCGGCGTACACCAAGTTCGTGCTCGGCCACTCGGAGAAAGAATACAGCCTGCTCGTGAGCGCCCTCGGCGTCGGCGCGCTCGTCGGGGCGCTGACCACGGCGACCTACGGTTCGATCGCCCGGCGCGGCAGGCTCCTGAGCATCGGCGCCGGCGTGACGGCGCTGTCGATCTCGGGCTTGTCGTTCGCCGGTCACATCGGCCCGGCCGCGGCATGCGCAGCCGGATTGGGTTTCGGTTTGATCTTGTTCCTGAGCACGGGCCAATCGACATTGCAGCTCAGCGTGGAGGGCGTCCGCCGCGGCCGCGTGATGGCCCTGTGGGCGATGACCCTGAGCGCCAGCGCCCCGCTCGGCCACCTGATCGCTGGCTTCGCAGCCCGCGATTTCCCATTGCCGCTTGTCCTCCGCGTGATGGCCATCGGCGCCGGTGCGACGGCGATCTCGGTGGCGCTACTGGCGCGCCGGGGCCTGCATCAGGATAGGTGATGGCGAATGGCTGCCGGAACCGGACCGCATTGCGCAGCAAAACACCGGCCGCGCGGCCGGTGTGTGCTATTCGTTCACGCGGTTCGACTTCACTGCGGCGCCAGCGGGATCGTGACGCTGGCGACTTCGCTGCTCGGCTTGAAGTTCAGCGTCGCGGCGGCGGCGTCGGCTTGGCCGATCAATTCCTTCATGCTCTTGCGGAAGCCGTCGTACTGGGACTGCACCGCGTCGCGCTCGCCGACGCGGCTTTTCAATTGCGCTTTCAA
>JBBRUN010000398.1:0-5470 GCA_038247765.1 Gemmatales bacterium
CACACCGACAGCCAAGCCGCCCGCTCGGCCGATGCCGTTCAGGCGAAGGCCTACTCCGTGGGCAATAGCATCGCCTTCGCCGATGGTCAGTACTCCCCGCAGAGCGAGAGCGGGAAGGGATTGCTGGCGCACGAGTTGGTGCACGTGGTGCAGCAGGGCGAGACTCTTCGCCGTGAACCGAGTGCACCGGCTGGGATGACGAGTGGGACGGCCCCGGCGAGTGTCGCCGCGCCGGGTCCGGCCCCGTCGCCCGCCCAACCGATTGCTCCGACATCCGAGGAAGAGGAAAAAATCAACGCCATCCGCAAGCGCCTCGAAGGAGCAACCGCGAGCGGCCTAGGCAAGTTGCTCAACTGGGTCGGACCATTCGACGAATTGGATTTGGAGGCTCTCTGGAACTCCTTCGGCGGCCGATTGCCGGTCGTGGCCGAGAAGCATTTTGATTTGTTCAAACTATGTGTGGCGAGAGGTGTCGAACCGAACAGCTTACCCGCCGTAACCCGGTTGCGCGAGCAGTTCAAATCTGATGCCCGTGCAGTAGCGATCAGCAATTTCGGAAAGAACCGCGACTTGCTCAATACCGAGTTCTCTCGGTACGGTATCGGCCAGAAACAACCCGATGCGGCTCAGAGTGCGAAGGCGGAAGGGGAGCGGACCTCGCTAAGTGCCGCCTTCAAGAAAGTCGCGGATGCCCAAGACGCGATCCGTTCACTGCAAAGTATCACAGTGGGAAGTGAAACCGAATCGGAGGGTGGCGGCAGTGCCGGAGTCGTAGTCCATCCGGTCAGTTTCAATCCGAAACACAAGCCAGAGATCTCACTCACCAACGAAGCAATCGCTGCTAAGGAAGGGGAATCGTGGGATGTCCTCTACGGAAAGTGGAAGCCGCTTGCGGATGGCATCAGTGAATTGGCGAATCGGTATCCCACTCTCTTCGCGGCGATCATCCAAACGGAACAATCACCCGAGAGGGATGCGGTTGCGGAAACGGCGGATGTCGCGCCAGCGCAGCTCGCGGCGAAGATCGATGAAATCCTGAAGAAGGCGATCGAACGGGTCAACGAAGCCGAAGTGAAAGGGCCACCCTCATTCGAGGAGCTGGATGAAGTCCATGCCCAATTGTTCGCAGGCCGCGCCGGCGAGTCGGGAATCAGTTGGAAGCGGTCCTTCATGCAATGGGTGGGTGAGAGCGCGGTCGGCGACAAAAAATCGACCGAGAGCGCCAAGCGAACGGCCCTCATGGTAACGAGTGGGGCCATTCTCTTCGCGGTCGAACTGGCTTCGGCGGGGACGGCCACGATCTTTATCGCCGCAGGTCTCGGATTGGGGGTCGGAATCGCGGGCGGAGTCGCGTTGAGCGATTGGGAGAAGTACAATCAATTGAATGCCGCCCGTGGGGCCGGCGCGAGTGACGCCACCGCTCTGGTCTCGCGCGAACGTGTCGTCGAAGCGCTGACAAAGGCTATTGAATCCGCTGTCGCGTTTGTATTGGCACTGACGGCGGCAGGTGTACGTGGTGTACGCGGATTGACCAGGAAGCCACCAGTCGCTCCAACTCCCGGAGTGGTGGTCAAAGACGGAAAGTGGGACTACTTCTTCGGACGCGTAAAGTCGAATCCACATAACGAAGCTCGATCGCTGCAGAATTTAAAGGATTTAGAAGCCCTCGGTATCAAGGAGGCCAATGGCGGGCGGGAACAACTGACCAAACTATTCGAGCAAGGTCGCACCCTGCCCGAGGCGAGCCGCCATGTGACTGAGCATGGGGTGACGATCACGCGAACAGTCAAGGTTGGAGAAGCAGGTGCCATCGATGTGAAGTACTTTTACCCCGGTGGGGATATGACCGCCGTACCCGAGATTTCCACAATCATACCAAAAATCTTCTAAAAGTCGCGAGGGCGAATTGATAACTACGATTACTGCAACCGAGTTCGACGGCATCGACCCAACTAACCAAGTAATTGTGCACGACTACCCACGGAGGTTCGCATGCCTTCATCTGCCACACGCCGCTTCGCCTCTGGGGATCTGCTGGCGGAGCGAGTTGATTGAACCTATTTTGGTCCAAGACAGTAACTCCTCGGTATTGTGGGTCGGCATCGATCAGCGTCTGGTCTGTGTAACCATGGACGGTGCCATTCGTTTCTCGATAGCACTTGCCAGCTCACTTCTCCAGATCTTGAATTACACCGAGTTCACCGTGGCTTTGTGCGAGTCGCAAGTCTTGGTGATCAATGAGAATTCTTCCATACGGAGGATGGACGAGTTGCCTGATATTCCCGACTCAGTTGATCTGCAAGACGGCAGGATTATTATTCTCCTGCTCGACGGGAGTAGTCGGACGCTTACGGTATAATAGTCTTGTCAATCTTCCACCGGTGGTATCACTGTGGAGGGAGAACGGTGATCCTCGAATCGCTCCATTTTGGACATCGAATGCCCTTCGGAACGCGGGATGAAGAACTGATACTTCCGGGAGCACGAACATGGCAACACTGGCCCCGAAATTGCATAAGTCCGCGGTCACCTCCCGCCAGCCAGCGGACTCACACCCTTCGCTGGCCTTGGTCGGCTCGAGCAACCGCGCGATGGCGAGCCTCTTTCGCCTCGCCCGATCATCCGCCGCGCCGCCATCTTCGTACCTGACCATCAGTTCGCCGACCGACCCGGCCGAGCGACAAGCCGAACGCATCGCCAGCGAAGTCATGCGGATGCCCGCCCCGCTGCTGAACCGCGCGTGCGCCGATTGCGAGGACGAAGGGACGGTCCGCCGCGAGGCCAGCGGCCCCGGTACGGCCCCGCCGATCGTCGGTCAAGTGCTGAACAGCCCCGGCCAACCGCTGCCCGATTCGGCGCGCAGCTTCTTCGAGCCCCGCCTGGGTGCGGATTTGTCCGCCGTGCGCGTCCACACCGACAGTCAAGCCGCCCGCTCCGCCGACGCCGTTCAGGCGAAGGCGTACACCGTCGGCAGTTCCATCGTCTTCGCCGATGGGCAATACGCCCCGCAGAGCGAAAGTGGCAAAGGGTTGTTGGCGCACTAGTTGGTGCATGTGTTGCAACACGCTGGCGAAAATGCTTCGCATGATGATGGCATTTCTACAGGAGCTATTTCAAGATCGATGATATTTCGTAACGGGAACGACGCACCCCACGCAGACGAGGATGAATGCATCAAACTGGCCAATGCGCCGGGGGCAACCTGCCCGGAACTCATTGCTTGCATCGAGTTGCTATTCGAGCGGCTGGAGAGCAGAGCGGCAGATTTGTTTGTGCATGGTGGTGGCGATCCTGGTCATAAGTTGCGATATCAAATCCTCTTGGCGTCGCTCGTCAAATTGATCGCCACATACATGGCCCTCTGCAATACGTCCGATTACGTTTGGGAAACAGAGCGTGTGAAGGAAATTAAACAACAGGTCGAGCAAATTCAGCAAAGGCAACAAAGCACTGAACCAGAGTCGCCTAATCCGACAGGCCACGGGATACCGGATTGGGTTTGGGCTTTGCTCGGTGCCGCCGCGGCTGTCGCGCTGATCGCCTGCTTTGCGACCGGCGTTTGTGAAGTTGGTGCGATCGTCACCGGCCTTTCTGCGGGGGCGCGTTTCGCGATCATCTGGGCATTGCGGGCTGCGGGCGTGGCCTTTGCCGGCGTTTAGGAACATCGGGTACCGGATGATTAGCCCGGTTCGGTATCGATGGGCCGGCGGTGAGACCCCCCCGGCCCGGTATCGGAGGCTGTGGATGGCGGACAAGGTTGCACCGGTTGCGCAGAAGCAAACCGCCCCGCCGGCGCCGGCGGGTCCCGTGCGCACGCCGCTGTTCGCCGGACCAATCCCTTACCGCAGCAACCGGGGGATGGCGAACCTGTTTCGCCTCGCCCGCTCATCCGCCGTCCAACCGCCCGCGTCGAACCTCACCATCAGCTCCCCGAACGAGCCGGCGGAGCTCGAAGCCGAGCGCATCGCCGGCGAAGTGATGCGGATGCCGGCGCCCGCCCCGGTGCTGCACCGCGCGTGCGCCGCCTGCGACGACGAGAAGAAAGTCCACCGCTCCGCGAGTGGCGACGGCCCCGGCATAGCCCCGCCTATTGTCGGCCAAGTGCTGAGCAGCCCCGGCCAGCCGCTGCCCGACTCGGCGCGCAACTTCTTCGAGCCGCGCCTCGGGGCGGATCTGTCGGCCGTGCGCGTCCACACCGACAGCCAAGCCGCCCGGTCGGCCGACGCCGTTCAGGCGAAGGCGTACACGGTGGGCAGCAACATTGCGTTCGCCGCTGGGGAATACGCCCCGCAGAGCGAGAGCGGGAAGGGCCTGCTGGCGCACGAGTTGGTGCATGTAGTGCAGCAAAATAGATCGGGAGGGGTGGCTGATTCCAAAACCGCACCGGACCTCAAACAAACTTCGGCGGACGTTCAAAGGCAGCCCGCGCCGGCGGCACCCACGACACCCAATGCGATTCCTTCAATCCTTCAATTGATCCTGTCGATGTGCCGCCGCGACGATACGAAGCAAATTCTGGAACGCATCGAACGGGACGCCGTTCAGATCGTGCTGTTCGAGACCGCATTCGACAAATGGAAGTACGATGACGGGCGCGAAGAGCAGAATGAGCTGCGAGGACTTTCGGGCAATACCGAGCCCGCGACGCGCAAGATCCGCTTGCGTCAAAGCTTGCCCGTCGATGAAATGATGATGACGCTCTACCACGAAATGCAGCATTGGATCCACCGGCAGGCTCCTCGCGGACCGAGGGGATTGGAATCGGAGATCCAAGCCAGAATCGCCAGCGAGAGATTGGCCATCGATAGCGGTCGACCACCGACTCGAACCGGTTATCGCAAAGCGGACGGCACCGTCGACGAGGCGTTCATCCGCGCCGAGATCAACGCTTCCCCCCACTACAACCCGACCGGTCGCGAGCGCATCGGCCGTCGCTACGAGGGCGAGACGGTGGTGTCCGGGCCATGGACATGCCCGCCGATCGGCGACTTTCCCGATCCGGGCCGATTCAGGAACTACGCATGACAACCCCACGCTCGACGCGAATCGTCTTCATCATCCGCAGTTACACGGTCGGGGCCGTGGTCGACCATTTTGACGACGGGTCGTTTGAGGCATTCGACAAAGCCGAACTGGACGTTGTCGAAGGGTATCGCGCCGGCGAAAGCCTGAGTGTCCTGTTGGTGCCCCGCAACGGTGATGACGTGTTCTGGAATCGCCCCGGTGAACAGGTGGAGGCGTGGATAGATCCCAAGGCGGTAGACGGCTCGGATTTGCTTTTTGCGGCGGCCTTCAAAACCGAAGCTTCAACGGCGTCCTGACTATCCGGCCCACGGCGTTGATTTTCACTCCTATGCCGTAGCTGGCGTGCGTCCCCAGTTACCGAACTTGGAACGGGCGGAGCAAGGCCGTTTGAGAGTTGAGCAGGGTTGTGGCCGAGTTGGCCCAGTCCCGAGTCACCCCTTATAGG
>JBBRUN010000399.1:0-5425 GCA_038247765.1 Gemmatales bacterium
ATCGCCATCGATAGCCCGGAGAAATTGACGAAGAACAAAGCGGAACTCGAGAAACTGAAACCGGCCATTCGTTCCGCCATCGCCGAGAGTTGGCTCGCAAGTGCCAATGCGCTGGAGGCTTCGCTGTTCGACGCCAACGGCCCCGTGAAAAGGGCCGATAAGCCGACGTCGCTCTTGCATCCCCTGTTTCAACTTCGCGCCGCCGAGGGGGACAAAGCCAAATTCCTCGACGCGGGTAATCGTCTTGTAGTGGACGATGCCAAGAGCAAGAATGCTCGCGACGAATTCGTGCGTGCGCGCTCATCCCAGCGCTGGCAACTCGGGAATGAGACCGCGGCCGCGACGTGGCTCCGACAGGGGACTGGGCTTCCGAGCAAGAATACACAAGCCGGCGAATTCGCCGTCGCCCTGACCGGCGAACGGGCGCTCGCTGGGATCTACCCCGCCGGGATTTACTCCCACGGGTTGAGCACGAAGCACGCGGCCCGCCTCGAATCGCCCTCGTTCAAACTCGCTGCGGAATCCGAACTTTGGGTTCGTATCGCCGGCGAAGGCGGTGCCAGCCTGCGGTACGTCGTCCAAGATTACCCGCGCGATGGCACGGTCTTCCCCGTCGTTCGGCTCAATCCGCAATGGCACTGGCAGAAATTCGACCTCACCTACTGGACCGGCGACGACATCCACATCGAGCTGGCCGGGGCGCAAGATGCCCCGCTGATGGTGAACGGATCACCGCGGTCGTGGTTCGGCATTCGCGAAGCGGTTCTGCTTCGCAAGGGATCGAAAGGGCCGCCGGAGTTGCGAGAGTATCTCAATCCGATCTACGCGGCCCTCCAGAAGGATGAACCGAAATCGAGCGCCGCCTTCGCCCTGCAATATGTCGGTGCGATCATGGAGGCGGTGAAGGCCTGGCAATCGAGCTCATTGGACGATTCGCAAGCGGCATTGCTCGAGAAGTGCTTGGAAGAGGGATTGCTCACCAACAAGCTCGCCGAGATGAAAACCGCCAAGCCGCTCATCGAAGAATACCGCAAGCTCGAAGCCGAGATCGCGGTGCCGACGCGGGTGCCGGGATTGATGGAAGGCGTCGTCCGCAATCAACCGCTGCTCGACCGCGGCGATCACAAGCGGCCGAAGGCCGAGGTGCCCCGGAGGTTCTTGGAAGCCATCGATCCCACGCCCTACAAGGGAGTAGGCTCCGGCCGGTTGCAACTCGCCGAGGATTTGCTGAGCGACAAGAACCCACTGACCAAACGCGTCATCGTCAACCGGCTTTGGCACCACGCATTCGGCCGAGGGATCGTGCCGACGCCCGACAACTTCGGCCGGCTCGGCATCGAACCGACGCACCCGGAATTGCTCGATTACTTGGCGACGCGGTTCGTCGAAAAAGACTGGTCGGTCAAAGAGATGCTCCGCTTCCTCGTGATGTCCAAAACGTGGCAACTCGCGTCGAAACCGACCGCGGAGGCGCGGCGGATCGATCCCGACAACCTGGCGTTCTCCCACGCGATCCTGCGGCGGATGGAGGCGGAATCGATCCGCGATTCGCTGTTGGCGGTGTCGGGTTATTTGAACCGGGACCTCTACGGGGCACCCGTCGGGGGCAACTCGGATCGGCGGAGTATCTACGTGCGCGTGCAGCGGACGGCGCTCGATCCATTCCTCAGGTCGTTCGATTTCCCCGAGCCGTTCAGCACCGTCGGTCGCCGCGATGTCACCAACGTGCCCGCGCAATCGCTGACGCTGATGAACGACCCCCGCGTCAACGCGCTCGCCGGCAACTGGGCCGGGCGAATCCTCGCCGACCCGAAGCTGACCCGAGACGAAGATCGTATCCGAAGGATGATGGAGGCGGCGCTTGGCCGTCCGGCGACGGCCGTTGAAATCGAGACGTTCCGCGATTACCTGATCGAATTGAAGCTCAACCGCGACGTCGTCGTGGCGCGATCGGCCGCGCTCCGCGAACGGCTCGACTCCGAGCAGAAATTCCTACGCGACGTAATCGATCCGGTTCGGGCGAAATTGCAATTGGACACCAAAGACAATCCCATCGTCGACGAAAAAACGATTCCGAAGGCGATCGCGAAGTGGGAGTTCCAAGACTCGTTGAAGGACACCGTCGGTTCGCTCCACGGCGAATCGGTGAACGAAGCGAAGCTTCAAAATGGCGCTTTGAAAGTCGGCGGCCCAGCCCACGTCGTCACGGCGCCACTCGCCAAGACGATCCGAGAGAAGACGCTGGAAGTGTGGGTGCAACTCGACACCCTCGACCAAGCCGGCGGCGCGGCGATGACGATCCAAACGAAGGACGGTGGCCTATTCGACGCGATTGTGTTCGGCGAGAAAGACCCCGGCCAATGGGTTCCGGGAAGTAACTTCTTCCAGCGGACGCAATCGCTCCAAGCCTCGAAGGAAACCGAAGCGGTTCAGCGCGTCGTCCATTTGGCCATCACCTACGCACCCACCGGCCAGATCGTCGCCTACCGCGACGGGCTACCGTACGGCACCGGCTACAAAGCCACGGGGCCGCTGGAATTCAAGGCGGGGGAAGCCGTCATCGGCTTCGGCATTCGCCATTCCCCGGTCGGCGGGAACAAAGTCCTCGCGGGCAGGATCGTCCGGGCGCGGCTCTATGACAAGGCGTTGTCAACGGATGAAGTCCGATCGTCGGCGAACGCGGTCTCGGGTTCGATCCCGGAATCGAAAGTCCTCGAAGCGCTGACCACCGATGAACGGGCCAAGGTTCTCGCGACGAAGAAGTCCATCGCCGTACTCGAAGTCGAGATGAAAGCTCTCGGGCCAGTCCCCGCGGCTGACGATCGAGCGGTCTGGACCGATGTCGCCCGTGCGATCTTCGGTTTCAAAGAGTTCATCTACATCAAGTAGGCCCCCATGATTCCGATGTCCCGCCGGCGGATGCTGCAAACTTGCTCGACCGGGTTCGGCGCAGTCGCGCTCAACGCGTTGCTCGCCGAACCCGCGCGCGCCGAATTGCCCACTGGGGCGGCATTGAAGAAGACGCACCATCCGGCCAAGGCGAAGCGCGTCATCTTCTGCTTCATGTCCGGCGGGGTGTCACATGTCGATTCGTTCGACCCGAAACCGCGCTTGACCAAAGATCACGGCAAGCCGATGCCGGTGAAGGTCGAGCGGACGATGTTCAACAACAACGGCAACATCATGGCCAGCCCGTTCGCCTTCGCCCCAGCGGGGAAGTGCGGGATGCCCGTCAGCACGATGTTCCCGCACATCGCGAAAGTGGCCGACGAACTCGCGCTGATCCGCTCGATGACTTCGTCGGTGAACGAGCACGCCCAAGCCAACTTCTTCATGCACTCGGGGTTCCCCATCATGGGCTACCCGACCGCCGGGGCGTGGACGACCTACGGTTTGGGCAGCGAAAGCCAGGAACTGCCCGGGTACGTCGTGCTGCAAAGCGGGCACGCCGTCGCCCCGCACGGCGGCGTCAGTTTGTTCAGCAACGGCTTTCTGCCGGCGCAGCACCAAGGTTCCATCCTCAAGGCCGATGCCCCGGAGGCGATCCGCAACATCAAGCCCGCCGATGCGAAGACCGCGCAACGCAGGCGGCTCGACCTCATCAAGAAGTTCGACGAATCGCTGTTGGAAGAGACCGCCGATCCGCAGATCGACGCGGCCATCCGCAATTCGGAAACCGCCTACCGGATGCAGGTGGCCGTGCCGGAGTTGTGCGACATCTCCGGCGAATCGGCGGCGACGCAGAAGCTCTACGGCATCGATTCCAAAAACCCCGAATTGGCGGCTTACGCCCGGCAGTGCCTGCTCGCCCGGCGGCTCGTCGAGCGCGGCGTCCGCTTCGTCGAACTCAGTTGCTTGACGCAGGGCATCGGCGCCGGCGGCGCGGCGAACCCGTGGGATCAGCACGGCGACTTGCAGAAAGGCCACGCGGCGATGGCACTGCAGGTCGATCAGCCGATCGCAGCGCTGATTTCGGATTTGAAGGCGAAGGGGTTGCTCGACGAGACGCTGATCGTGTGGGCCGGCGAGTTCGGCCGCACGCCGTTCTCGCAGGGTGGCAACGGCCGGGATCACAACCCGATGGGCTTCAGCGTCTGGCTCGCCGGGGGGGGCGTGAAGGGGGGCAGCATCTACGGCGCGACCGACGACCTCGGCTATTACGCCATCGAAGACAAATGCACCGTCTACGATTTGTGGGCGACGGTGCTGCACCAACTCGGGGTGAACCACGAGAAGCTCACCTTCCGCTACGGCGGAAGGGATTTCCGCCTGACGGATGTGCACGGGAATGTGTTAGGGCCGGTGGTGGGGTGAGGAGTTTGGCAGGTCGGGCCTCGATGACTCGGCCCGCCCTACGTGAGCTTAATCACGTTGACCAAGCACCACTACTCGGGTTGCTATTTTGTTTCCATAATAGAACTTCCCCATCCGCTTCACCACCCCAATAAAATACGGAATCATGCAGACGGATGGACATTCCATCTGTTCTTCGCAGTTCTATGTAATCGGAAGTGCGCGCAACTTCGACATACTTGGTACGTGTCTTGCCGGGTGCTTTGACATGTTCCCAATTTTTCCCTTCGATCAGATCGAATCGTTCAGCGCCGCCTTTGGCAACCCAAGTACTTCGAGTGTCGCTATCTTTACCTGTTAAGGGCCTGTCCGATGAAAATAGCCGCATTTCATCCTCGACCTTTGTTGCTTTTTCATCTTCCTTGGCTTTGGTATACCCACGAATTGCGTCCGTGTACGCGACCAAGTACGCGTGACGTGATTGCCGCAGCTTTCTGTCAAACTCTGTGGTCACGACTGATTTTGGTTGTGCGCCTGTAGATTCAAATGCCTCCCGGTCGGCTTTGATCGAGTCGACAGTTTTCTTATCTCCCTTCGCGCGCGCCGAATCTTCTCGGGATTGGAGAGCATCAAGGATTCCTTTGCGGTGCTTGCCGGCCTCGGTCTCAAATGTGACTTTGGCCTGATTCAGTGTAATTCGAATAGGATCGTCTTCAGCCGCGAGAGAACGCGGAGAATTGCTTGCGAAGAAAGTAGCAAGAATGAAACACAGCGTGATAGCAATCTTGAAGCTCATCAACATCTCCTTGTGGCTGTAAACACACTATGAAGTTTACTACACGGGTAGGTGCGATCGCAAGGAGTAGTTGATAGAAAAATAGCCAAATTCTCGCTGGCTCGTCGGACTAGCCCTTATCCAAGCGTGATCTAGCAGGGTGTTGAAAAACTCCGGGAGTTCTGCTGAGGCAAGAATCGAGAAGCCATTACAGCCTTCAAGTTGAAATTTTGCTCACCGTGATCCAACTTGAAGGCTGTAATGGCTTGGGTGCAACCGGTCTCCAGACAGCCCGATCGCTCCGAGATCGCTCGTTTCCTAAGGAGAATTGCGATCTGGCACACGCGCGGCTGATGC
>JBBRUN010000400.1:0-5408 GCA_038247765.1 Gemmatales bacterium
CGTGACGATCCCGGTGGAGATCGCTTTGACGATCGGCCAACTCTCGAACGGGACCGAGTGCTCTTTGGTCGCCGAGATACGGCTCCGCTTCAGGTCGTTCAAGCCCACGCCTTGGGGTGTGGTGTCGTTCCAGAGGGTGCGGTGCCGTTGATTCCGCCACAGGATCGAGCCGTCCATCCCGACGATCATCACGCCGGCCGGCATCTGATTCAGCACCGAATCCAAGAAGGCCCGTTGGCCCTGTTCGGCGCTCGATAGCTTTTCCAATTCCGCATTGCGGGCCCGCAGTTCGGCGGTCAGTGCCGCATTCGTTTCGGCTTCGATCATCCGATCGCTCGCCGTGGCCGCAATCGCCAATTCGACGAAGAGCAACAGCGCGAGAATCAACGAGTAAGCACCGCAGTAGATCGGGTCATCGACCAAAGGGATTACCGCGGTCACGTCGGCCCCGCGGAGCAAGAAAGCTCCGCAGAGCAACAGCCATAGGGCGCGGTGCAGCCCGACACCGCGGATGTGAAACCGCAGCGCGAGCCACGTTTGCAGACCCATGAGCGCGACGGCCAACGGGAAGAAATTCGGGATCCGATTCGATCCGCCGAGCAAGAATAGCAAGCCGGTGAGTCCGGACAGGATCGCGAGGATCGCAGTCAACTCGGCGACGCGGAGGGAGGTCCACGGGATCCGCCAACGTCCGGCAAATCCCAATAAAATCGCCGCGGCACTCAGATTGGCGAATGCGGACAAACCGCAAGCCGCGAAACCGAGCCCCCGAGGCTTGTCCAGCCCGACAAGCAAAGCCAGCGTGAAAACTAGCAAGCCCCGGCCCAAGCCCGCGACGACACAAGCGACAGCGAGCGAGAGGAGATCACGTAGCCGGTTGAGTCCATCCGGGAAGGAACGTTGCCGTGAGTAATACCAGCCCAAACCCAGTTCGAGCGCGGTGGTGGCCAACGCCGAAACGATAATCGCCGGCGACCCGCCGGTCAAAAGTGGAACCAATATGGATCCGGCCAGAATGGGCAGAATCGCACGTCGGCCCCAGAGCAGTGGCGCGACCCATCCGAGTCCGAATGGGGCCGCCAAGATTATACCGTCGGCCAACGAGGTCGAGATTTGACGCAAACAGATAGAAAATACAATCGCCGCCAAGAATAAGGCGAAAGGAACGATCAAAGTCGGCAGCGCGTGAAAGCGGGGCATAGGAGCTATTCCCGACAGTCCGACAGTTCGAAATTCAGTTTGTGACTCAACTATAGCTTTGGAACGGTCGGGATGTGGAACTTTTCGATAATGGCTCAGCGAATTCACACGCGGCTCGTCCGGGCAATAATCTTGTGCGCCCGCGTGAATCGGCGGCCCGGTTACGCTTTTCGTTTCGCCCCGGTTAAGTCGCTTCCCGATCGTTGCGAGGTTTCGATGAAGCACAGGAATTTGCAGGACGCCGTAGCGGATCTCGAGCGCGACGGGCAGCTCGTGCGGATCGCGCACCCGATCGACCCCGATTTGGAAATGGCCGAGATCCAACGCCGGCTCTATCGGGCCAACGGTCCCGCTATTCTGTTCACGAATCCGAAGGGCTCTGCATTTCCCATGCTCGCCAATCTGTACGGCAGCTTGGATCGCATGCGGTTTCTCTTCCGCGACTCCATCAACGATGTCCGTAAACTCGTGCAGTTAAAAATCGACCCGAGCCAAGCGGCCAAGCGGCCTTGGCAGTACTGGAACCTACCGTCACTGCTGTGGCGACTCCGGCCGAAGTTTGTCGGCAGCGGCCCGATCACCCGGTGCGAAACCACCGTATCCGCGGTGCCGCAGTTGAAATGCTGGCCGAACGATGGCGGTGCGTTCGTAACCTTGCCGCAGGTTTACACCGAGCACCCGGATCGACCCGGCTGGCGACATTCCAACCTCGGCATGTACCGCGTTCAACTCGGTGGCAACGACTTCGTGCCGGATCGCGAGATCGGCCTGCACTATCAAATCCACCGCGGCATCGGCATCCACCACCAGGCGGCGGGCAAGCGCGGTGAGCCGTTGAAAGTCAACGTCATCGTCGGTGGCCCGCCCGCCTTGGCCGTCAGCGCCGTGATGCCATTGCCCGAGAGCCTGCCGGAGCTTGCCTTCGCCGGGGCGCTCGGCGGCCGCCGCCTCCGTTTGGTTCTCGCGGCCAACGGGCTGCCCATGCCGGCCGAGGCCGACTTCGTTTTCTCGGGCGTCATCCATCCGACAGAAACCAAACCCGAAGGGCCCTTCGGCGACCATCTCGGTTACTACAGCCTCGCCCACCATTTCCCCATGATGCGCGTCGAGAAGGTCTACCACCGGCCGGGGGCCATCTGGCCGTTCACAGTCGTCGGCCGGCCGCCGCAGGAAGATACGTCCTTCGGTGAATTCATCCACGAATTGACCGGGCCGATCATCCCGTCGGTTCTGCCGGGGGTGAAGGCGGTGCACGCGGTCGATGCGGCCGGGGTGCACCCGCTGCTGTTGGCCATCGGCTCGGAACGCTACACACCGTACTCCGGCGAACGCCGGCCGCAGGAATTGTTGACCATCGCCAACGCGATCCTCGGCCAAGGGCAGTTGTCGCTGGCGAAGTTCCTCATCATCGCCGCGCACGAAGATAATCCGGAACTCGACATCCACGATATCCCCGCGTTCTTTCGGCACGTCCTCGAGCGCGTCGATTGGTCGAACGATCTGCACTTTCAAACGCGGACGACCATCGACACGCTCGATTACTCGGCCGGCGAAGGGTTGAACAACGGTTCCAAAGTCGTGATCGCCGCGGTCGGCCCGAAACGCCGCGAACTCGGCACGGAGGTGCCGAAGGGGTTGCGGTTACCCTCGTTCATCGCCGATGTCCGCGTAGCGCTGCCGGGGGTTTTGGCGCTCCAAGCGCCGCCGCACCCGGGGCTGAGTTCCGATGAGTACGAAGCCGGTTTCGTCGAAGTTTGCGATGCGCTCGCCGAGGCCGACCTCGCCGCATTTCCGCTGATCACAATCGTGGACGATGCCGCATTCGCGGCGGCTGCGGCCAACAACTGGCTCTGGGCGACCTTCACGCGCGCCAACCCCGCCACCGATTTGCTCGGTGTCCGTCGGTTCCAGTTCCGCAAGCATTTCGGTTGCCGGGGGCCAGTGGTGATCGACACGCGTTGGAAACCGCACATGGCCCCGCCGCTCGTCGAAGATCCGGCGATCACGCGGCGTGTGGACGAACTCGCATCGCGCGGTAGTCCGCTGGCGGGTTTGTTGGGGTGACTGTGACGGCAAGCATTCTTGGAGTTTTTCGCAGGCGGGTGGAGTCTTCGGAACGTCTACGAAGCCCGCCGTGCTGCAATCGCCGAACGGCGGGTTTAAAGGCTCCACCAGCCCTCCGAAGATGTGATTTTCCTCTTCACCACTCGTGCCGTACAATAATTAAGTACGATTCGCTAGCGAATTCGGAGGACGAACGATGTTGCGGATGCTCGCGGCTTTGGCCGCCTTGACCTTGGGGACTTCGCTGGCCTGCGCGGCCGACAAGCCGACCAAGGTGCGTTGGTTCGGTCAGTCGCTGATCCAGATCGAAAGCTCGACCGGCAAGAAGATCGTCTTCGACCCGCACTTGATCCCCATCTTCGGCAACGACAAGCCCGAGGCCGACCTCGTTTGCATCACCCACGAGCACGACGACCACAACCAAGACACGATCCTGCCGAAGAACGACAAACGCATCGTCCTCCGCGGGCTGAAAGCGACGAACAAGCAAAAGACGATATTCGAGTGGAACAAAATCGATCAGAAGATCGAGGCCCTCGGGGCGACGGTCAAAACCTTCGGCACCTATCACGACGAGAAAGACGGCAAAGAACGCGGGCTCAACAGCATCTTCGTCATAACCGTCGACGGGCTGACCTTCTGCCACCTCGGCGACCTCGGCCACGAACTCTCGCCGCAGTTGATCAAACAGATCGGCAAAATCGACGTCTTGCTCATCCCCGTCGGTGGCATCTACACCATCAACGGCGAAGTGGCCCGCAAGGTCACCGCTGCGATCAATCCGCGTTTGTTCGCCGTCCCGATGCATTACGCCGTGGAAGGGTACGACGACCTGCTGAGCAATGCCGAATTTCTCGAAGAGCAAAAGAACGTCAAGAAGATGGAAGACAACAACGAACTGAGTGTGAGCGCCGACATGAAGCCTGAGGATGGCTACACCGTCGCGGTGCTGGGATTCAAGAAAGCCGAGCCGAAGAAGGACAAGTGATCTCTCGTTAGCTCGATGCGCCGGCGAGGGAATATCGACCGTCGCTGGCGCGTCGGGCTGCCAAATCCACTTCTACCCCAATTCCACCCCCGCCTCGGTGGCAATTTTCAACACCCGTTCCCGCGCCGTCTGCGCCGCGCCGTCCGGGTCTTCGTGGTAGGTGTACAGCTCGACCGTGACCCAATCGTCGTAGCCAACATCCTTCAGCGCTTTCAGCGTCGCGTGGAAGTCGATGACGCCTTCGCCGGGCACCAAGTGGTGATGCTTACGCGTGGCGGCGATGTCCTCCAAGTGCACGTGCCGAATCAGCGGGGCGAGTTTGTGCACGGTCGCGGCGGGGTCGTCCTTCACGCAGTAAAAGTGACCGATGTCGAAGTTCAATCCGAGATACGGCGTGTCGAAGTGCTTCGCGAATTCGAGGTATTGGTCGGCCGTCTCGATGAGCAAATCGGGTTCGGGTTCGACTAACAATGGCACCTTCACCTTCTCGGCGTGCTCGACGACGGGCTTCAACATTTCGACGAAGAGCTTCAACGCGTTCGACCACGTCATGCCGTCGGGGACGGGGCCGCCCGGTTCGGTGGTGACGCACGGCGCGCCGAGTTCCGCAGCGAGGGAGAGTGCCCGTTTCGTGTGATCGATGCGCACTTGCCGGTAGTTCACGTCCGGTTCGATCCACGACGGGTGCCAGTATTTCTGGCGCCGGTCGTCCACCGCGTGCATCATGAAGGCGTTGACGTTGCTGAACGCCAATCCGTGTTCGCGCATCGCGTCGCGGATGACCTGCTTCTGGCCTTCGAGCAAATAGGCCGGCCAAGCGTGCGGGACATCGGCCATCAGTTCGAGGCCGGTGTAGCCGATGGCCGCGAGCCGGCGGGCCGTCTCGGGGAAGGAGTAGTTGAGGTAGGCATTGGTGCTGAAAGCGAGTTTCATGGGGTTTCTTGAAGAAGGAACGCGGACGCGGAATTGCGACTGGCCGAGTGGATCACGCGGCTCGGCGCCAACTTCGCAAAATGAACAACGCCCCGACCAGAATTGCAATCGGGAGACTGCCGATGAGAATCGCGAGGATCGTGACGGTCGTGTACGAGGTTTCGACGGTCACGATTTCGTGGGGTGGCCGTTCGACAGCGGCTTGGTTCGGAGCTTTCGCGAA
>JBBRUN010000401.1:0-5397 GCA_038247765.1 Gemmatales bacterium
CGAAGACTGGCTGATGGCCGCGGAGTACATCTTGGCCGGGGGCAACTACGACGTGATCCTCTGCGAGCGCGGCGTGCGGACCTTCTCCGACCACAGCCGCAACACGCTCGACCTCTCGGTGGTGCCGCCGGCGAAGGCGCTCAGCCATTTGCCGGTCTTCATCGATCCGAGCCACGGCACCGGCAAGCGGAACTACGTCCCCGCGATGACCTACGCTTCGATGGCCTCCGGCGCCGACGGCGTGCTGATCGAAGCCCACCCCGACCCGGATCACGCGGTGTCCGACGGCGCGCAGACGATCGACTTCCCGACGCTGGATGCGATGCTGGCCAAGCTGAAAGCGATGGCGGAGCTGTTCGGCCGAACCATGGGGTGACGCGGCGAGCGAGGGCCCGCTCTGTAGCCGAAGCCGAGTCGGGCGCATACGTTTTGCGGATACGCCGTTCCGTCCCCCCAATTCGAGCATCCCGATGGTTTCCACTGCGCCGGCACCCGGTTTTACGGCTCGGTTGGCCGGGGTCGGGTTGGTCGTCTTCTTGGCGAATGCGGGCCTGTTGGTGCTGCAGTTGGTCGCGGGCAAATTGCTGTCGCCGTTCGTCGGGTCGTCGTTATCGACGTGGACGGTCGTCATCGCGGCGTTCCTGACGGGGATCGCCTTCGGCAACGCCATCGGCGGGCGGATCGCGGATCGCTCGGCCACCCTCGGCATGCTCGTGCGGTTCTTGATCCTCGGGGCGCTCTCCGCCCTCTGGATGATCGCCTTCCCCGAAATCCTCCGGCAAACCGGCGGCTACCGCAATCTCGAACTCGACATCCGAATTCCGATTCTCGCCTTCGCCCTCTGCTTTCCGGCCGGGTTCACTCTGTCGCTGCTGACGCCGATGGCGATCCGGATTTGCGTGCCGGACGTCGGCTGCGCCGGGAGCGTCTCGGGCTTGGTGTTCTCGCTCAGTACTCTCGGCTGTTTGGTGGGGAACTACGTCACGGGGTTCGAGTTGATCCCGAGGTTGGAATTAAACTGGATCGTCGCGGCCGTGGCCGTGCTGTTGATCCTCACGGCCGCGGCGGTCTACGTCGTCGTGCGGAACAACCCGCCGAAGCCGGTCGGGGATTCGGCGCCGGTCGCCGCGGCGCCGCCGAGCCCGACATCGAAGCCGCTGTCGCTGAAGCTCGCTTGCCTCATCGTCTTCGCGTGCAGTTTCGCCGGCATGACCTTGGAACTGACGGCGGTGCGGTTGCTCGCCCCGGTCCTCGGCGTGTCGCTGTTCACGTGGACCGGCGTCATCGGCGTGATGCTCGCGGGGACGGCTCTCGGCAACTTCACGGGCGGCCGGCTCGCCGATCGTGGCAGCCGATCCGCGCAGCCGAGCCGGCCGGCGCATTCGCTCGGGTGGAGCCTGATTTGCTGCGGGCTGACCGGCGTGCTCGTGATCCTCGGCTTCATCGCGCTGCAGACCGTTACCATCTTCGGCGTGCCCACCGAGGCGGGCGCGACCCGTGCGACTTCGTTCTCCGACCTCGGCATCATCGAGCGCGTCCTCGCTTGGACTTTCTCCCTCTTTTTCCTGCCGATGTTCTGCCTCGGGTTGATCTCCCCGCAGGTGATCCGCATGGCCGTGCCGGATGTCGGCTCGGTCGGCCGTACTTCGGGGACGGTGTACGCGTGGAGCATCGCGGGGGCCATCGCCGGCACTTTCGCCACCGGGTACGTGTTGATTTCCTCGCTGGGCGTCAACAACACCATCTTGCTGGCGGCGGCGCTGCCCTGCTTCGTCATGCCGTTCGTATCGGTGAATCGGATCGTGGCGCTGCCCCAAGGCGGGACGAAAAGCCGAACCGTGCCGATGATCTTGGAATCGGGCGTGATCTTGTACGCTCTGAGCGCGACCCTCGGGGCGGTGTTCGGCGGTTTCGTGCTGAATTTCCAGCACAATCGCAACGCACCGGCCGGCCCGGACGACCTCCTCGTGAATTCGCTCCTCGAGACCAACTACTACACCATCCGCGTGACCAACGCCGAACCGGCGGTGATCTTCGTCCCCCCTTCGGAAGCGTTCCACGCCGTCGTCGGGTTGAACCTCGATCCGCAAAAGCAACTTTACCGCGACATGATCCTCGACAACCTCCGGCACTCGCAGGTGAACATGCAGGATCCGACGTTCCTGCATTACAAGCACGAACACTTCCAACTGGAAATGCTCCGGCTCTTGAAGGAGAAGCACCCGGACAAGCAGAGCGTGCTCGTCATCGGCGGCGGTGGGTACACCTTCCCGCGCTGCGCCCGCGTGCTGGTTCCCACGGCGTCGGTCGACGTCGTCGAGATCGATCCCGGCGTCACGAAGGTCGCCAAAGAGCAACTCGGCTTGCTCGACGAGTGGAAGATTCGCTCCATCCACATGGACGGCCGGCAGTTCGTCGCGGAGAAGTCGCTGCCAAACACGTACGACCTCGTCACGCTCGACGCCGTGAACGACCTCTCGGTGCCATCGCATTTGATGACGAAGGAATTCAACGACTCCGTGAAGGCGACGCTGACGGCGGACGGGGTCTACTTGGTGACGGTGATCGACCTCGTCGAATCCGGCCAGCTGTGGAAGGCGGCCGCGCACACTCTGCAACAGAGCTTCCGGTACGTCGAGATGGTCTTCCCGGTCGATTTCTTCGACGACGACCACCCGGAGAATTCCAACCGCAGCGTCATCGTGCTCTACGCGTCGGACACGCCACTCGATGGTATCAAGCTCCACGAGGCAGTTTTGAAGCAGACGAGCCGGGAGCCGAAAACGCACATCGTCCGGCGCTCGACGTTCGAAGGGATGCTGGCGAAGGGTAAGAAAACCATCCTGACGGATCAATTCTGCCCGACCGACAATTTCATGATCGACGTATTCCGGAAGCGCTGAGCCGCCGCTTCGGCCATTCACCCGCCGGACTTGACACAAAATCCCACCCCCGTTATTCCGCCGTCGCTCCGCGCAGACCGACGCGCCGAGTTCCGGGGGATTGCCTGATGATTCTGCGTCGCTCGCTCCGATTCGCACTACCGCTGCTCGTGGCGTTCGCGGCCTTGGAGACCGGCTCCGGCCGCGCCGGCGCGGAAGAATCCCCTATCGGCCGGATCGTCGCGGACATCATCCCCGTCGATAACAAAGTGCGCTCCACGGGACACATCCTCGCGAAAATGACCCTCCGCAAAGGCAAGGCCTACGACGAGCAGATGGCGACCAACGACGTGGCCAGTTTGCTCGGCACCGGCTGGTTCGCCGCCAACGGTGTGGAACTCAAGACCGCCATCGGCAGCGACGGGCAAGTCATCGTCTTCGTCAAGGTGCGCGAGCTCCAGAACACCGTCAAAGACATCGTCTTCCTCGGCAACGACCACTACGGTTTCGACAGCCTATTCGAACTGACGCGGGTTCGCCGCGGGGCGCCGCTCAACCCGGCACTCAACCGCCAAGCGGCCGCAGCGATCACGCAGAAGCTTCGCGAAGACGGCCGCTACTACGGCACTTGTACCGTCATCGAAGGTGATAGCCCTTCGGACGAACGCGTCGTGTTCAACATCGTCGAAGGGCCGGTGGTTCGCATCGGCAAAGTGAGTTTTCGTGGCAACAAGGTCGCCTCCGATGGCCGGCTGCAAACCGTGGTCAATGCCCGCGGGGCGGCGCTGAAAATCGCCACGGTGCTGACGCCGAAGTTCCAACCCGCCATCCTCGACGTCGACCGCAAACAGCTCCTCTACTACTACCACAAACTCGGTTATCTCGACGCCCGCATCGAACCGGAAGTGCAGCCGCTGGCCAGCGATCTCAGCACGGTGTCGATCGTCTACCACATCGTCGAAGGGCAGACGTACAACGTCCGCAACGTGGTCATCGACGGGAACAAAGCCTTCACCGAAGACCGGCTGAAGAAAGTGACCGCGATCAAGATCGGCGAACGCTACGACGAATCGGTGGTGCAAGCCGACATGCAGCGCATCACGACGCTCTATGGCAACGGCGGGCACCGCGTGCTCGTCGAGCCGGGCGTCTTCCAAGTGCAGGGCAAAGGCGATCAGGTGGACGTGCACTACCGGGTGCTCGAACCGGGAAACAAAGGCCCGGATCGCGTCGGGCAGATCAAGATCGAAGGGAACACCATCACGCAGGAGCGCGTGATTCGCAATCAGTTGGAGTTCTTCAGCGGGCAAGTGCTCGAATACCCCAAGCTCAAACAAGCGGAAGCGAATCTCGCCCGGCTCGGGATCTTCGACGGCGAAGACCCGCCGACGATCGAAGTGGAACAATCGAACTTCGACAGCAATTTCAAAGACATCCGCGTGCGGGTGAAAGAAACGCGCACCGGCCAAGTCGGTTTGCAAGTCGGCGTGAACTCGAACGCCGGGTTGAACGGCACCCTGTCCGTCAACCAGCGCAACTTCGATATCCTCCGATTCCCCACGAGCTTCGACGACCTCCTGGGCGGCAAAGCCTTCCGCGGGGCCGGGCAGGAACTCCGGTTACAAGCGACCCCCGGCACCCAGTTCCAGCGCTACGAGGCGACTTGGCGGGACCCGTACTTCCTCGATACCCGCTTCGGCCTGACCGAGAGTCTCTACTACGCCGACCGAGCCTACAACGAGTACAACGAGAATCGCTTCGGCCTCCGCAGCACCGTCGACTATCGCTTCGATCAAAGCCCCATCTGGCGGGCGTCGGGCTCGCTCCGGGTCGAAGGCGTCGGCGTGAACAATGTGCCCTTCTTCGCTTCGGATCGCATCGCCGGCGATGCCGGGCAGCACTTCCAAGTCGGCCTGCGGGCCGGGTTGAACCGCGACACCCGCGACAGCTACCTCATGCCCACGACCGGCAGCGTATTCGACGTCGGCTTCGAGCAGATCCTCGGGGACAAAACCTTCCCCATCGGCACGGCCGAAATCACGAAGTTCTGGACGCTGCACCAAGCCAAGGACGGCGGCTGGAAGGGCGTGCTGGCGGCGCGCTCGCAGCTCAGCGTGACGACGAGCGACGCCCCGATTTACGAGCGTTTCTTCGCCGGCGGCTTCCGCAGTTTGCGCGGCTTCCAGTTCCGCGGCGTAGGCCCGTTTGAGAACACCCTCAACACCGGCGGCTCGTTCGCGTTCCTGAACACTCTAGAATACCAGATCCCGTTGGTGGCCAACGAGCGCTTGCGCTTCGTGACCTTCGTCGACCACGGCACCGTGGAGCGCGGCGTCAACTTCGACAACTACCGCGTCTCGGTCGGCGTCGGCATCCGCTTGCAAGTGCCCGCCTTCGGCCCACTGCCGATCGCCCTCGACTTCGGCTTCCCCATCGTGAAGGGTCCGAACGACCAACAGCAAGTCTTCAGCTTCTACGTCGGCTGGATCGGCGGGCAGTGATGGCGGTGCGGGCG
>JBBRUN010000402.1:0-5384 GCA_038247765.1 Gemmatales bacterium
GAAAGATTGGAATCGCGGGATACGCCTAGCGAGCCGGGTCGGTTCCCATCGCCGGCTCCGGCCCCGTGCCGAGCTTCCGATGGTGGCCGATGAACTGCCCCACTGGAATGGCGGACGCCTCCAAACCCCAAATTTTCAGCAGCTTTCCCACGAACATATTGCCGCTGGGAAAGCAGCTCGCGGGAGGTCTTGAATTCGTAGAGCGCACCGCGTTTCTCCGGTTCACGGCAGTACGATTCGCCTACTTTTTCAGCGGGTTCTTCGTTTCCGTGGGGGATCGGGTATGACACGGGGCTTCAGATGATCCGGGATGGGGATGCCTTTGTCGCGGAAGGCGATCTGGGCGTTCTGCCATTGGTACCACGGCCGCTCTTTGTCCACGACCTGACTCGGCGGTATCAGCCCCTCGGGGCGTTCGAAGATGCCAATGTCGACGCAGTAGGCTTGTTTGTTCTCTGTGATCACGCCCACGCCTTCAGGTCATCGAGCAATGTCAGATCTTTTTCTCGGCACGCGGGCGACCGCCCCCGGGCAGTCGGACGCGGCCGGCCGGCCGATTCCGCAATTCGTCTTCGAGTTCGTCCCGGCCCCGCCGAATCGTTTCCGGATGCAGGCCGGTGATCTCCGCGATCCGTTGGAAACCGCCGTACCCCAGACGCAGAGCCTCACGCGCCGCCAGCCAGCGACGTTGCTGCTCGTCCAACCGGCTCAGCAACAAATTGAGGTGCCGATGATCATCCTTGTCCGGATGCTCACCCGCTTGACAGGCCTTACACCCACATTCGTAAACCGCCAATTCCGTGGCCATTGTCCACCCCTTTCTTGGAGTATTCGATAGCCTACACTGGGAGTCGAGTTCACGGAATAGATCTTGGACAGGTCGTTAGCGACCTGCTCGACCGAGTCAAGCATTGGCAAAGAATAGGTGTTGGCCATCACTTCTTTACGAACTTGCCAACGGTATCCAAGAACTCCGCGTTCGATTCGGTTTTGGCCAACTGCTTGATCATCGCTTCGTTGCTGTCGCCGCCCTTCATTGAGCTGAGGGAGCGCCGCAGTAGCGTGATTCGCTCGAGCATCTCGGCGGGGAGGATGCGCTCTTCCTTGCGGGTGCCCGAGGCCCCGAGGTCGATGGCGGGATAGATGCGCTTCTCGGCGAGCTTGCGGTCGAGCACCAGTTCCATATTCCCCGTGCCTTTGAACTCCTGGAAGATCACATCGTCCATCCGGCTGCCGGTTTCGATGAGGGCCGTGCCGAGGATCGTCAACGTTCCGCCTTCTTCGAAAGCCCGGGCCGAACCGAAGAGTCGCTTGGGCACCTCGAGCGCCCGCGTATCGACGCCGCCGGACATTGTCCGGCCGCTGCTCGTGTGCTTGTTGTAAGCCCGCGCCAAGCGCGTCAGGCTATCGAGTAACACGAGCACGTCTTTGCCCTGTTCCGTGAGGCGTTTGGCGCGCTCCATCACCAACTCGGCCGTGCGGACGTGGACTACCGTCTCTTGGTCGTTGCTCGACGCGATCACTTCCCCTTTGCAGGTCCGCTTCATCTCGGTCACTTCTTCGGGCCGTTCGTCCACCAGCAGCATGATCAGCACCATCTCCGGGTAGTTCTCCGAGATGGCGTGCGAAATGTGCGACAGCAGCACGGTCTTCCCCGTCCGCGGCGGCGCCACGATCAGCCCGCGTTGGCCCATGCCGATGGGGGTGAACAAATCGACGACCCGGGTCGTCAGCGGTTCTTTGCCGGTTTCGAGTTTGATCCACCGCGTCGGATCGACCGCGGTGAGTTCGTCCCAATTCCGGGGCTTGTAGTACTTCGGCTCGGCCCCTTCGATGCTGTCGAGGTTGATGAGCCTCGGGGCGGCATTCCCCTTCTGCGGTGGGCCGAGCGGACCGGCCACGGCGACGCCTTGGCGCAGCTTGAAGTGGCGGATGAGGTCGCTCGGGACGAATGGATCGAGCGGTTTGACGGCGTAGCTCTTCTTCGGGTCGCGGAGGTAACCGTGCCCTTTGGAATGCATTTCGAGTACGCCGACACCGGTCGCAGCAACTGCCATAGGAAATCAACTTGCGGAATGGGAGCCGAACAGAACGGGCGCGAACGGGTCGCGATGAATCTCGGAAGTCAGGTCACTGTAACCGAATTTCCGGTACGGGCCAATGGTTTGCTCCGAAATTCGCGGATCGAACCCGGATCGCCTATTCCGGTTTTTTGCCGATCGGCCGACCGCGCTTCGGGACTGGCGGTCGATTGTGGAGCGCTTTGGCGAATGCCGCGAGTTGGACACAGCCATCGCCGAAGGAAGTGTACCTCATCCGACTGCGGATTTCTTGCGTCAGCGATTGGCCACCGATGGCGACGGCAATTCCCCGTGCTTCCAAAGCGGCGTAAAAATCGGCGTATTCCGCTAGGAATCGCTCCGGGTCGGCCAAGTGGCTCACGGATACCCACACCAGCCGCGGATGGAATTCCTCGACGGCGGCGAGCAGTGCCGCAAAGGGCGTATTCGGCCCCACGTTGACCGCATTCCACCCTCCGTCGCGCAAGGTCAACTTCGCTATCAGAGTCGGCAAGAGATAATGATCGAACTCGGGCGCCGCGCCCAAGGCCACCGGCCGGTTCGGATCGGGCTGAGTCGGGGCATTCAACTGGTAGAGGGCGGAGACGAACGCCTGCATGATGCGGTGCTCGCGCAGCACGGACATCGAACCTTGTACCCATTCCCACCCGACGCGGCGGAGTGCCGGGGCGATCACCGTATCGGCGAGGACTTCAATCGGCTGGCCACTGCGGTAGGCCCCGAGCAGCAGTCCCCGAATCTGTTCGGTGTCGTCTGCATCGATGGCGGCATCGAGCCGGGTTCGGATTTCGGGCAGCCCCCAGTCGATGCCCGCAATCGCTTCGACCGCCTGCGGTAGCTTCCCCTCGCGCACCAAGCGCCGCACATCGCCGAGCAGTATTTTTCGGTGGCCGCCCGGCGACTTGTGCGCAGGCAATATCCCATCGTCCACCCAGCGCTTCACCGTGGTGACGCTCACGCCCAGTAACAACGCGACTTTCACGGTGCTGGCGTAGTGCTCGGTGGAATCGGGGGGCGTGTCGATATTCGGCCGTTTCATGCGATTGACGGTGTTCCGGGCACAAGCTCCAAGAGATTAGTAGCCGAGATCGCGGAAAGGAACTCGAAAAGCGTTCGAGAATTAATTCGGACGATTCGGACGATTTGTGTTGGAATGGCTTTTGCAGTGCGGTACAACTCCTATCGCAGAATCACGGCTATGCAAGGGACTCGCCATGCTCACCACTGTCGCTGTCGAAACCGAGACCCGTCGGACGCCGCGCTCGGCCGCGCTGCCCGGCCACATTCACCACGACTCGTTTCCGTCGAAATCCGCCCGCCAAGATTTCGACCCCGCCGATCTGCTCGAATCGCTGGAAAACTACGACGATCATTACATGCCGGACGACGTGACGCGCGATCACGCCAAGCGGATGCACTATGCGGCGTACCGCATGCACAAAGCCCGGACATCGGCCGACTTGGCCCGCTGGCAGGCCTACTACTTCGGCCTGCGAGATCGCATCGTCCTCGGCAACCGCAAGCTCATCTATCGGGCCGTACGACGCCGGATGGCCCAGCAGAATTTGGCCGACGATCTCATCGGCGATTGCCACATCGTACTCATCCAAGCCGTGGCGGCTTTCAACCCGTGGATGGGTATTCGCTTCAGTACCTACGCGTTCACCTGCTTGGTCCGGGCCTTGTCCCGGCTCTCGCAGAAGTTCTCCGCAGATTGGCTGACGCATTCCCTGTCGCTCGATGCCTTGCCCGACGGGGAACCGCGTGGCAAATCGAACGTCCGCGATAGCGGGGCTTCGCAGATCCCCATCGAAGAATTCCTGAAAGACGACCACCCGCTGTTGAACGAGCGCGAGAAGAAAATCTTGGCCCACCGCTTCAACATTCGCGAAGTTGCCGGCGCGCCGACGCTGGAGAATGTCGGCCGCGCGATGGGGCTATCGAAAGAGCGCGTCCGGCAAGTGCAAGCCTCGGCCATCGATAAACTACGTAAAGCTCTCGTCGGCGAAGCCGCGCCCGCGTGATTCCCCTTCTCCTAGGATCGCTCGCATGTCCCGTATGATTCTCGCTTCGATGCTGTGCCTGATCGGTTCAGCGGCCCTGGCCGCCGAACCGGCGACGTGGCCCCAGTGGCGCGGCCCCGCCCGCGATGGCGTGATCCCGTCTGATGCCAAGGCTTGGCCCGAACGGTTGAACGCCGCGAACTTCAAGAAGACTTGGGACGTGCCCGACCTCGGGCCGAGTTACTCGGGCCCGATTGTTTCCGCAGACGCGGTTTTCACCACCGAGACGGTCGACAAGAAGACCGAATTCGTGCGAGCCTTCGACCGGAAGACGGGCAAGGAAATCTGGAAAGCCAGTTGGAAAGGCTCGCTCGAAGTCCCTTTTTTCGCCAACAAGAACGGCAGTTGGATCCGCTCCACACCCGCACTCGACGGCGATCGGCTCTACGTCGCGGGTATCCAAGATGTGCTCGTCTGCCTCGATGCGAAGACCGGCAAGGAAATCTGGAAGTTCGACTTCGCGGCCGAGCTAAAAGCGTCGTTGCCGACCTTCGGTTGCGTGTCGTCGCCGCTCGTCGATGATACCGGCGTTTACATCCAGGCCGGCGGTTGCGTGGCGAAGCTCGACAAGAAGACGGGCAAGAGCTTGTGGACATCGCTCAAGGACGGCGGCGGCATGAACGGCAGCGCGTTCTCGTGCCCGGTCATCGCCAAGCTCGCGGGCCAGCAGCAAGTCGTGGTGCAGACCCGCACGCGGTTGGCCGGGTTGGACATTGCCACGGGCAAAGAACTCTGGAAGCGGGATGTGCCGACGTTTCGCGGCATGAACATCCTGACGCCGGTGATCTCGGGCGACACGCTGCTGACGAGCACCTACGGCGGCACGACCCAAGCGTTCAAAGTCCAATCGAGTACCGAGGGCTTCCGCACCGAAGACGCGTGGTCGTTCAAGTACGAAGGCTACATGAGCACGCCGGTGATCGTCGGCCAACACGCCTACTTCCTCGGCAAGGATCAAAAGGCGATCTGCGTCGACCTCAAGGCCGGCAAGGAGGCATGGAGGAGCGAGAAGCGCTTCGGCCAATACTGGAGCCTCGTGGCCCACAAGGACAAAATCTTGGCGCTCGATCAGAAGGGGACCCTGTATTTGTTGAAGGCGAACCCCAAGGAGTTGGAAATCCTCGACGAGCTCGCGGTGTCCAAGAACGAGACTTGGGCCCATATCGCCGTCGCCGGGGACGAGGTTATCATCCGCGATTTGTACGGCCTGACCGCTTACCGCTGGACTTCCGAAAAGTAA